>JAFSWY010000078.1 GCA_017444295.1 Selenomonadaceae bacterium
CTTTTTTCTCCTGACGATGGATTTTCTGCTGCAGCTTCTTATATTGCTTTGCCATAATGAATCACCTGCCTTTCTGAATGAGCTCTTGTGCGTCAGACATGTTGGAAAGATTTTACATGCTCATAGGCAATATTCATGAAGGAATCCTTTAGCAAGTCGTCAAAAATTTCTTCCCTGGTATTGCCACGCCGAAACATTCTCCAAAAATAATGGGTCATATCTATCGTTCCGTCCGTCCGTGTGGGTTCGACTGTTTCCAGCCGGAATTCATGGTCGGCAGTCCTTATGCAGAGTTTGTATGTCTGCCCAGGAAAAATGGAATTGCTGATGACAAAGTCCCGGGCCTGTCCCCCAAGTGCTGCAGGAAGGTTGGAATCAAGTTGATACGGCACATGAGGGAAACCCACAGATTCCATCATGATGGCATACAAGTCCAAACAGCTGGTGAGTTCCTCCGCATGCCCCACTGCAGGAACGCCCGCTCCTCGCAGCATCAGTGCAGAACAGCATTGTTCCTCGCTGAAATAATATGGCTTCTCCGTGTACGCAGAAGTCCCGTGATCGGAGTACAGATGCACGATATACTCATCCTCAGCATAATGTTCCTCAAGGTATTCCCATAATGCTTTCAACTCCCAATCCATTCTTTGAATCATGTGAAGATTCTCCACTTGCACAAATTCCTTTCCGGAAACACGAACACTCGCACCATCAGAAGATTTTGCATAAAAGAATTTTTCAACAGGAAGCTTTGCCTGCACATAGGGAGAGACAGGAACATAATTGGGATGAAACGCATGGGGGTCGCTGACGTGCATGAACACAAAATTATCGCATTCCGGGAATGCTTCCAGATGCTCAATGGTGCGACGGATCCCCTCATGACTCGGATGTTTCAGGAAAGGAGCCGTAATCAGCCGGTCAAATCCACGTGTGACGCCATTGTAGATGCCATTCCCATCGCCAATGACATTAACGCAATAATATCCAAGATCACTCATCTGCTCCGAGATCGTTCTGTATTGCTCATCCAGCGACATGTGCAGCTGATTATCAAAGACCTGGGAACGATGCATATGCATGCCGGTTTCGATTGTCGCCAAAGAGGGAAAGGTGTATTCGGCAACAGAATAATTGTTGTCAAAGATGATTCCCTTGGAGAAAAACTTCATCAGATTCGGGATATGACGATAGCCTTCCTTTTTCATCTGTCCCCAACTGAGCCCGTCCAGAAGAACATTCAGCACCAGTTTTTTCCGTGCCGGATCGTGCCTCATAAGAACCGGTCTGGAAACAGCAAACTCGTCTGTGGAGGAAATCCTGGTGTCTTTCTCCACACGCAGATGACGAAACTCATGTTTTCCCAAAGGAAGGGAGAACCCCTCCTGCCCTGCCGTCTGCACAGAAAGCGCCTGCTTTTCTTTTGTTCCCGCAACAGACACCACACAGGCAGCATCATCAGGGTGAAAGGAAGTCTCCTTCATCAGACGGGCCTTCACGATATCGAACATGAAATTGCTGTAAGAGAAGACATCCGATACCTTTTCTGCCCGATAAATGTCACACCGCTGGGAATACGTATCGAAAAAGTTGTCCGGATTGTACACGCCGCACCAATACCGATATGGTTCCGATGAAGCAGCGACGGACAACAAGACTTCACCATTGGCTGGGCGAAAATTCGTTCTCAGATATCCATCGGCAATATCGATCTCCCAGTAGAAAGGCACCCACGTTACATTGATATGTCCCAGACAGTAGGCACGCTGCCGGGAAACATCTGATAGATCCAAATCCTTTCCGTAGATATGGCCACTATGCTCATGAATAAGTCCCTTATAAACCACCGCCTCCTCATCTCGTCCCAATGCCTCGTAAGCATCAACGAGAAGCTTCCATATCTCCGGCTGGATACACCGTTTCCTATATGCTTTCAATGCATATTCCAAAGCCAGAGCATAGTCGCCATAGGCAAAAGCATATCGTCCTGCAAAAAAAGAGGGTATGGCATCATCCTCCGTATATTTCAGCAGGTCATCCAATCGATCCAGATAATCCTGTCCAAACACCTTCCTCTGCACCATATCCATCAGCTGCCTGCGGGCTACATCCGCCCTTTCCTGGCGAAAGCAGTAACGATACGCCTGGCAGAGACTCTGCAACGTACAGCCCTGCCGCATCATCATTGCATAAAGATCATGCCACGGATTGATGGACTCATCCACCAGAAAAGCATCATTTTCCTTATCAAAAACAACAAAGCACTTGCCGCTGACTGCGTAAAGGCGTATCGGCAAATCCTCATAGGTCGGGAACTGCGCCGATATGGCGACCTTCAATTTTTGACGGTTGTGCTCATAGAGCATCCGCATGTCATAAGGCATCCGTTCCCTGCTTTGCTGTCCCAGGAATTCCAACATTTCCGGCGACTTCGATTCATTGTATTCTTCCATGCAATTGCAAAGTACTGCATCATTCGACACCCTTGACAATCTGACAGGCCCCTTTCCATCATGCGTTCATCAATGTCCCATTCCTTGTATTGTAGCATCAAAAGCCCGCCAAGTACACATTTCCCGCGAAATTTCATGGATTTTCCATAAAAAGAATTGCAGGAGCGCAGAATGATTGATACAATAGGTGAGAAGCAAGAATCGAGAATCTCAAAGGAAAAACGGAAACAGAAGGAGTTTATAAAGTGAGATTAAGAAGGAAACCATGGGTAAACGAGGCGATACATGCCTTTGATGCCTTTGTGATCTCCAAAGGACAGGAACTTGGAGAGGAGAAGAAGGGCCGATGGCACGATATCTTCGGGCGCAAGGCCTTGCTCCACGTGGAACTGGGCACCGGAAAGGGCGATTTCATCAGCCATCTGGCCAAGCGCCATCCCGATGTGAATTTCATCGGCATCGAGGCCGAGCAGGACGTATTGTATTCCGCTGCAAAGAAAGTGGCGGAAAAGGAGCTTGGGAACGTGCGGCTCCTGGTGTTCGACATCAATCACATCGAGGAGATTTTTGCTCCCGGCGAGGTGGACAGGTTCTACATCAATTTCTGCGACCCCTGGCCGAAGAAACGGCATGCCAAGCGGCGGCTGACCTACATCTCCTTCCTGGAGAAATACCGTGCCCTGCTTCGCAAGGGGGGAGAGCTTCATTTCAAGACGGACAACCGCCCTCTCTTCGACTTCTCTCTGGAACAATTTGAGGAGGCAGGTCTTTCCGTGCGCGATGTCACCTTCGATCTCCATGGGGAGAACCGTCCGGACAACATCATGACGGAATACGAGCGCAAGTTCAGCGGCTTCGGCGAGAAGATCCATCGCTGCGAGGTACTGTTTCCGGTCTGAGGAGGTGTCAGCCTTGTTGGTGCGAAAGAAGTTCTGGAACAATGATATGGAGGCATTGCTGGCCATCATGGTCGTGCTCGTCATCCTCGGCACCATCAACGTGTTCAGTTCCAGTTTCATCCTTTCTGAGGCAGAATACAACACGCCCTATTTCTTTCTCAAAAAACAAATCATCAATGTCGGGGTAGGCCTGGTCGCCTTCTTTTCCTGCTGGCGTATGGACTACCATCGCTGGCGAGACTGGATGCCCATCGTGCTGGCCCTGACCATCCTCGCCCTGGTGCTGGTGCTCATCATCGGCCCTCCCGTCAATGGGGCGCGCCGCTGGCTTCCCCTGCCCTTTTTCCAGATCCAGCCGGCTGAGGTCGCCAAACTGGTCTCCATCATGATGGCAGCGGCTTATCTTTCCTCCCGCATCCAAAGGGGAAAAGAGGTCATGCTGGTCAATGCACAGACCGCCCTGATCGGCATCATGTTCATCCTGACGGAAAAGGAGCCGGATATGGGAACCGCATGCATCATCCTGGGGGTTCCCCTGCTCATGACAGCCCTCTCCGGGCTGAAGCCATCGAAACTTGCCGCCTTGGGAGCCATCGTCGCAGCAGGTGTGGTCATCATGTGCCTGATGCAGCCCTACCGCATGGAGCGCATCAAGGTGACCTGGGATCCCTGGTCAGACGCGCAGAACGTGGGCTACCAGACGGTGCAGTCCCTTTCGGCCATCGGTTCCGGCGAGTTCTGGGGCATGGGGCTCGGGGTAGGCGTCAGCAAATACGACTACCTGCCGGAGGCCCATACAGACTTTGCCTTTGCCATCTTCTGCCAGGAAAACGGCTTTGTGGGCGCACTGTTCGTGTTCATGCTCTTCGCCGCCCTCACGGTCTATGCGGCGCGCATTGCAAATAAGGCCGTGGATGCCTATGGGCAGATCCTGGCCATGGGCATCCTGCTCCTGATCGTGGGGCAGGCGGTGGCAAACCTCCTCATGGTGGGAGGCGCCTTCCCTGTGGTGGGCGTGCCGCTCCCCTTCATCAGTTACGGGGGCACATCCCTGATTATCACCATGGCGGCCATGGGAATCCTCATCAACATCGGCCTGCAGGGCGACAAGGCCCTCATTTTGAAGGAACAGAAAGATTTCGAGCGCAGGATGGAGCAATCCTCCGACCCATTCGGCCTGCGGCTCATCGAGAAATAAGGAAGGAGCGGGCACAGTCCCGCTCCTTTTTATTCCTTGCCGGTTTCCTTCTTTTCTTTTTTTCCCTTCTTGTCCTTGGCTTTTGCCCGCGCCTTTGCCTTGTCATCGACCTTTTTCTGCTGCTGGTACTTGGCATAGTCCACACCCATGCCGGCCAGCTTGTGCTTTATGGTCATGATGGGATGCTCCAGGAACATGCGCTTCTGGCTGGAACTCATGATCTTGAGGAATTCCTTGGTCTGGCCCGTCCCGAAGCAGGGGCGGTCACAGCGGTCACAGATGGGCTTCGTGATGCCATAGGGGCATTTGTTCATCTTGAGCATCACCGTCGCGAGGAGCGCCGTGCATTTCGGGCAAAGCGTCTCGCCGGAAGTCCCGTGGTTCTGATGGCAGTATACGCCAAAGGTCTTCTTGATATTCTTCTTTTCCTTCGGAATGTTGTTCTTTATCTCCACCGGCTTGCGCTTCGGCAGGAACTTGGAGAAAAATCCCATGCAAATCACCCTTTGTACAAAATAAACTCCGTGCGAAACGTTGTTTCGCACTACGCCCTTACACGAAAACTAAGTTCATCTGCGCCCTTATGGGCTTGATTCACTAAATTTTCGTAGTAAACGATATATGTTTATTTTACTATGAAACACCAGGAAGTCAAGCCCGCCACATAGAGAAAGAGAGGATGCCGAAAGGGCATCCTCTCTTTTGACTTAATCATCAAAATGGGTTCTCGTTGCCATGAGGCGTGCCTTTGCCCGCTGCAGTGCGAGCTCGGCGCGGCCCATATCAATGTCCGTGCTCTCGGGAACGCTCTGATGGAAGGCCGCGATGCGTTCCTTCGCCCTCTGGTATGCCTTCTGGGCGCGGTTGACATCGATGGCCTCCGGTTCCTCTGCAGCACTGGCAAGGACAGTGATCTTCCCGGGAGTGACCTCCATGAAGCCGCCGGCCACTGCCAGAAGATGCTCCTCCGATTCACCGGGAAGCTTCACCCGCATGGCGTGGGGAATCAGCCCGGTGACAAGGGGCGCGTGCCTGGGCAGGATGCCCAGCTCGCCGGCAGTGGAGCGGACGATGAGCATGGCGATGTCATTCGCGTAGACCACCCGGTCAGGCGAGACAACCTCCAGCTTGATCGTTGCCATGGATCATCCCTCCTCTTTGAGCTTCTTCGCTTTTTCGACGGCCTCGTCGATATTGCCCACCATGTAGAAGGCAGCCTCGGGCAGGTCATCGTATTTCCCTTCCAGGATTTCCTTGAAGCCCTTGATCGTGTCCTTCAAGGTGACATACTTGCCGGGCGATCCCGTGAAGACCTCCGCAACGGCGAAGGGCTGGGACAGGAAACGCTGGATCTTGCGGGCACGGGATACCGTGAGCTTGTCGTCGTCGGAAAGCTCCTCCATGCCGAGGATGGCGATGATATCCTGAAGCTCCTTGTACTTCTGGAGCACCGCCTGGACACCGCGGGCCACCTGATAATGCTCCTCGCCGATGACATGCGGGTCGAGGATACGGGACGTTGAATCCAGGGGATCCACGGCGGGATAGATGCCCAGCTCCGCGATCTGGCGGGAAAGAACCGTCGTCGCGTCGAGGTGGGTGAAGGTTCCGGCAGGGGCCGGGTCCGTGAGGTCGTCTGCGGGAACGTAGACGGCCTGGACGGAAGTGATGGAACCCTTCTTCGTGGAGGTGATGCGCTCCTGCAGGGCACCGATATCCGTGGAAAGCGTCGGCTGGTAACCGACGGCGGAAGGCATGCGCCCGAGAAGTGCCGAAACCTCGGAGCCCGCCTGGATGAAACGGAAGATGTTGTCGATGAAGAGCAGCACGTCCTGCCCCTGCACATCGCGGAAATACTCTGCCATGGTGAGGCCCGTGAGGCCCACGCGCATACGGGCCCCGGGAGGCTCGTTCATCTGCCCGTAGACGAGGGCAGTCTTGTCGATAACGCCGGACTCCTTCATCTCGTTCCAGAGGTCGTTGCCCTCACGGGTACGCTCGCCGACGCCGGAGAAGACGGAATAGCCGCCGTGCTCCGTGGCGATGTTATGGATGAGCTCCATGATGAGGACCGTCTTGCCGACGCCGGCACCGCCGAAGAGACCGATCTTTCCGCCTCGGGAATAGGGGGCGATGAGGTCAACGACCTTGATGCCCGTCTCCAGGATCTGGGTGGATGTCTCCTGGTCGTCAAACTTCGGCGCCGGACGATGGATGGGCCAGAACTCCTTGTTGCCCACAGGGGCCGGGTTGTGGTCAACCGTCTGCCCGAGGACATTGAACACGCGTCCCAGGCACTCGTTGCCCACGGGAACCTTGATGGGGCTTCCCGTATCCACGGCCTCCATGCCTCGGGTGAGGCCGTCCGTGGAGCTCATGGCGATACAGCGGGTCACGCTGTCGCCGAGATGCTGCATGACCTCGATCACAAGGTCGATCTCCGTATCGCCGGCCTTCCCCTTGATTGTTACTGCATTGAGAATCTCCGGCAGTTCCCCGGCCGGAAACTCAATATCTACGACAGGCCCGATGACCTGTACGACTTTGCCTTTTGCCAATGGTAAACCTCCTTCTTATCCTGCTATTGCAGGGCGTTGGCACCGCCGACAATCTCGTTGATCTCGTTGGTGATGCCTGCCTGACGGACCTTGTTGTAGTGCAGGTCCAGCTTGGAGATGAGCTCCCCTGCGTTGTCCGTCGCGTTGCTCATGGCGTTCATGCGAGAACTGAGCTCACTGGCGGCAGCCTGCAGAAGCGCTGCATATATCACGGTGACAAGGTACTGGGGCAGGAGGAAGCCAAGGACCTCCTCGGCGGAGGGTTCATAGATGTACTCCGCACGGATGCCGCCCTTTTTCTTTAACATTTCACCTTCGCCCTCTCCCTCGAAGGGAAGGAGCCTGACCACTTCCGGGATGCAGGTGATGGCAGAGACGAAACGGGAATACACCATATCGATCTCCCGGATCTCGCCGGACTCGAAACGCTGGATGATATCCCTGGCAATCGCCTGGGCATGCTCATAGTGGGGGCGCTCACTGATGCCGGAGTATTCCTGGACGATGGTGTAGCCACGGTTCTTGAAATGCTCCTTCGCCTTGCGGCCCACAGTGATGAGCACGGTATCCGCCTTGCTCCCGATATGGGCAACGGTCTCCTTGAACACATTGCTGGAATAGGCTCCTGCAAGGCCCTTGTCGGCTGCAAGCACGAGGATGAGCTTCTTGCCCCCCTCATGCTTCTCCAAAAGGGGATGGCTGAAGTCACCGGCATTCGCCGCAATCTCATGGACCACCTGGGCAACCTTGTCTGCATAGGGCTTGTTTGCTGTGGCAGCTTCCTTTGCACGGCGCAGGCGCGAGGTCGCCACCATGTTCATCGCGTTCGTGATCTGCTGGATGCTCTTTACGCTCTTGATGCGTCGGCGTATGTCTTGTAAACTGGCCAAATCAAATCACCTCGCTGCCTATGCCATCTTGTAATTCACGGTTCCCTTGAACTCCTCGATAGCCCTTGACATCTCGGCCTCAAGCGCATCGTCCAGCTTCTTCTGCCCGGCAATCTTCTGACCGATCTCGGGATGCTGTGCGTGCATGAACTTTATAAAGTCATTATGGAACTGGACGACCTTCTCCACGGGAATATCCGCCAGGAAGCCGCGCACGGCAGTAAAGATGGTGAGCACCTGGTCCTCGACGGCAAGAGGCGAATACTGCGCCTGCTTCAGGGTCTCCACCATGCGGGCGCCGCGGTCCAGCTGCGCCTTCGTGGCCTTGTCCAGATCCGAGCCGAACTGCGCGAATGCCGCCAGCTCACGGTACTGCGCCAGGTCGAGGCGCATGGTGCCCGCCACCTGCTTCATGGCCTTGATCTGGGCCGAGCCGCCGACACGGGACACGGAAAGCCCGACGCTGATGGCGGGACGGATGCCGGAGTAGAAGGAGTCCGTCTCCAGCATGATCTGGCCGTCGGTGATGGAAATGACGTTGGTCGGTATGTAGGCCGAAACGTCGCCTGCCAAGGTCTCGATGACCGGCAGGGCCGTGATGGAACCTGCGCCCAGATCGTCCGAGAGCTTCGCGGCACGCTCCAGAAGGCGGGAATGGAGGTAGAAAACGTCGCCCGGGTAAGCCTCACGCCCCGGCGGACGGCGCAGAAGCAGGGACATGGCACGATAGGCCGCCGCATGCTTCGTAAGGTCATCGTAGACGCAGAGGCAATGGCCTCCCTTGTACATGAAGTACTCCGCCATGGATACCCCCGCATAGGGAGCGAGGTACTGGAGCGGCGCACTGTCTGCAGCCGTCGCGGCAACCACGATGGTGTACTCCATGGCACCGTTGTCCTCGAAGGTCTTCACCACACGGGCCACCGTGGATGCCTTCTGGCCGATGGCCACGTAGACGCAGATACAGTTCTGCCCCTTCTGGTTCAGGATCGTGTCCACCGCAATGGCCGTCTTTCCCGTGCCGCGGTCACCGATGATGAGCTCGCGCTGGCCGCGCCCGATGGGAACCAGCGCGTCAATGGCCTTGAGACCCGTCTGCAGAGGCTCATGGACGGACTTGCGGTCCGCGATGCCCGGCGCCTTGAACTCCACAGGGCGGGATTCCGTCGTATTGATGGGCCCCTTGCCGTCCAGAGGACGCCCCAGGGCATCGACGACGCGGCCGATCATGGCCTCGCCCACCGGCACCTGCATGATCTTGCCCGTGCGCTTGACCTGGTCGCCTTCCTTGATTTCCGTCTCGCCGCCCAAGATAACGGCGCCCACATTGTCCTGCTCAAGGTTCAGGACCAGCCCGTATACATCGTTGCCGAAATCGAGAAGCTCACCGGCCATGGCCTTGTCAAGGCCATGGACATGGGCGATGCCGTCACCGATCTCGATAACAGTTCCCACATCATCAACATTCAAATCCACATTGTAGTTCTTGATCTGTTCCTTGATGATGGCTGTTATTTCTTCCGGATTCATTTTCATCTTTCGCTGTCACCCCAATTTATCTCACTTGTTTGCCATCAATTCTTTGGAAAGAGCTGCAAGACGCCCCTGCACGCTGCCGTCGATGCGCTTGTCGCCGATCTTGACGACCACACCGCCGATCAGGCTTTCGTCCGTATGCATGCGGAGCTGCACTTTCTTGCCCGTGACCGATGCAAGTTTTTCCCGAAGACTCTCCTGCTGCGTAGCTGCCATCTCCCCTGCCGTCGTGACATCGGCAATGACAATCCCCCGGGCCTTGTTGGAAAGGGCGCGGTAGCCCTCCTCGATGGCCTCCAGCAAAGCAATGCGGCGCTTGTCCACCAGCAGCATCAGGAAATGGTAGACCACGGTGGAAAGTTCCTGGGCAAAGAGCTTCGTGATGAGCTCCTTTTTCGCCTTGGGCTGTACCTGCGGGTTCTGGAAGAACTCACGGGCACCCGGCACAGTGAAAAGCTCCTCGCACACCTGTGCCAGTTCCTTGCCGTATTCCTCCAGCTTCTGCTCCTCCTGGGCGATCTCGAATATCGCCGTGGAATATTTACGTGCAAGCTGTATGTTTAGCATGGCAGATCACCAATCTTCTCCTTGTCGAGCTTTGCAATGAACTCGCCAATGATCGCCTCGTTGTCCGAGGCATCGATGTTCTTCGTGATGATCTTGCCTGCGGCAGCCATGGAGAGCGCAACGACCTCGCCCTTGAGCTGTTCGACAGCACGGGCGCGTTCCCGCTGGATCTCCTCCTGGGCGTTCTTCTTCATCTGCTCGATCTCACGCTTCGTCTCCTGGATGCTCGCGTCGTGCTCCTCACGGGCCATCTTCTCCGCCTTGTCGATGATCTCCTGTGCCCTGGTCTGCGCGGCCGCCAGGGTCTCCTTGTTCTGCCGGAGCGCAGCCTCGGCAGCAACCCTGTCGGCATCCGCCTTGTCAAGGCTCTCGGCGATCTTGTCCTCACGGGCCTTGAGCATGTTGACCACAGGCTTGTAGGCCACGGCGCGAAGAATGACAACGAGGATCAGGAAGTTCAGGATCTGCGCAATGATTGTCGCGTTAATCTCTATCAATTCCTATGCCTCCCCTCAAAATTCCAAGCAAACCATCTCACTTGATGAGCGGGTTCGCATAGAGCATGATGAGGGCGACAACCGTAGCGATGATGGCCATGGACTCGATCAAGCCTACGGAAATCAGGGTGTTCGTGAAGAGGGTGTTCTTTGCCTCGGGCTGGCGGGTGATGCCGTCAATGAACTTGCTGGTGACAAGACCATCGCCGATGCCGGCGCCGATTGCCGCAAGACCCATCGTAATACCTGCGCCCACCAGAGCAGCTGCTACCATAATTGCGTTTTCCATAAAAAAATCCTCCTTAAAATAATGAAATAGATGATTGAAACGACCGGTTACTCTTCATGCTCGTCCTTCACGGCATTGGAAAGATATGCCATGGACAGCATGGTGAAAATGAAGGCCTGCACCCCGCCGATAAAGATACTGAACGCCAGCCAGATGACAGACGGAATCGGCATCCAGATCGGCATGAGCTTCAGCAGGATGATGATGAGAATCTCGCCTGCCAGAATGTTGCCGAATAGACGGAATGCCAGCGTGATGGGTTTCGCTACCTCCTCGATCGCATTGATGATCACAAAGACCGGGACCGGCTGGAAGAAATGGGCGATGTAGTGCCCCCCCTTGAAATACAGCCCCAGGCAGTGAACCATGACGATGATGAGGAGAGCCAGCCCCAATGTGGTGTTCAAGTCATTTGTCGGCGATGCCATCTGTGGGATGAGCCCCAGCCAATTGGAAATGAGCAGGAACAGAAAGAGCGTGATAATGAGCGGGGCAAGGGTGCGCCCACGCTTTCCCATCGTCACGTCGATCTGCGAATGCAGCCCCGTGATGACCATCTCCACCACATTCTGCCACCCCGACGGCACCATTTTCAGGTTGCGCGTCGCGAGTATTGCGATGAGGATGACAATGGCCATCGTGATCCAAGTCATGACCAGGGTTTCCCAGTTGAAGGTCCAGCCGGCAAATTGCACTACCTCGCGAACACCGATTTCATGCATATGCCTCTACCTCCTTGCTTCGTGCCCCGAAACGAGGCACTTCCTTGATACAGAAACCTGCTGCACCAAGCATCAAAGTTGCTTCATGTCAATATTTCCCCAAATTAAGTGGACAAGGGAAAGAGCGTAGAACAGGAGAAAGCCCAGCACCGTCACGCCGAAAACCTGCACGGAAATATGGATGGCTGTGAAGAGCACCACAAAAAGCATGCCCAACCGCAGAACCAATCCCCATAGCATCTGCTTCTTCGCGCCGTCGGCCGAAAGCCCTGCACTCCTCCAGATGCGGTATACCATCGTCCCCACAAAAATTCCGCCCGTGAAATAGCCCAGAAGAAGCGCCCCAATCAGGCTTCCGTTCCCCCCGGAAAGGAGCAGGAGCGAAACCATCAGGGTAACGATTCCCAGACTCTTCAACAGACGCTTGGCAAATACCGACAAGAACTCCCTCATATTCCTCC
>JAFSWY010000079.1 GCA_017444295.1 Selenomonadaceae bacterium
GGCGTTCCCCTGGGACTTGGCAGCCATATCCAGTGGGATCGGCGCCTGGATGCCCGCCTGGCGAGTGCCCTGATGTCCATTCAGGCCATCAAGGGTGTGGAGATCGGCGCCGGGTTTGCCTGTGCCGACCTTCCGGGAAGTCAGGTGCACGATGAGATGTATCTGGATGACCAGGGAAGAGTTTATCGGAAAACGAATCGTGCCGGAGGCTTGGAAGGCGGAATGAGCAATGGGGAAGATATTGTCCTGAAGGCAGTCATGAAGCCGATACCGACACTTATGCAGCCGTTGCATTCCGTGGATGTGGAAAGCCGCAAGGAAGTCCTTGCATGCAAGGAGCGCAGCGATACCTGCGCCGTGTCGGCGGCTTCCGTTGTCGGCGAGGCGATGGCGGCATTTGTCATGGCGCAGGCACTCTGCGAAAAGTTCGGCAGCGATGCCATGGTGGATGTCCTCGCGGCATTTGAGGCCTATGGGAAGAGAGTACGGGACGATTGGTGAAACACATGAAGAATATCGTATTGATCGGCTTTATGGGAACGGGAAAGAGCAGCACGGGACGGGCCCTGGCCAACAAATTGGGATACGCCTTTATCGATATCGACCAGAAGATCGAGGAAGAGCAGGGCATGCCCATTCCGAAGATATTCGATCTGCATGGGGAAAGCTTTTTCCGTGACTGCGAAAAGCAGATGGTGAAGCGTGTGGCTGAACGCAGGAATGTTGTGATTGCTACCGGCGGAGGCACGGTGAAGGATCCGGAAAACATGGAGGCGTTGCGAAAGCATGGCTTTGTCGTCTGTCTGTCCGCGAATGTTGAGACGGTGCTGGAAAGGACACGGCGGCGCGGAACGCGTCCCGTGCTGGACGGAAAGGACGACGGGGATCGCAGGAAGGCTGTGGAATCCTTGATGGAGGAGCGGAAAGGCCTCTATGATCAGGCAGATTACACGGTGGATACAAGCAACTTGTCCCCCTTGCAGGTCATCGATGATATCGTCCAGCATTTGCGGGCAAGGAGGGTTTGATATGCGCAGGATTCCTGTGGATTTAGGGGAAAAAAGTTATGACATCGTGATCGGCCATGGGTTGGGGAAAGGAATAGGTGCTTTTCTCAAGACAAGGAACTATTCAAGGCGGGCCCTGGTCATTTCCGATTCCAATCTCGCCCCGCTGTACGGAAGACATGTTCTCGGCATATTGAGGGAAGCGGGCTTGGAGCCGGAAATCTATGTACTGCCGGCGGGAGAGAAATCCAAGAGCCTTGCCGAGGCGGAGAAAATCTACACCAGGATGATCGGGCTGGGGCTGGATCGGAAATCCCCTGTGTTTGCCCTTGGTGGGGGCGTGGTGGGGGATCTTGCAGGATTTGCAGCCGCCACTTATATGAGGGGCATCCCTTTCATCCAGTTGCCCACAAGTCTTCTGGCACAGGTGGATTCCAGCGTGGGGGGCAAGGTGGCGGTAAACCACGCCATGGGGAAAAATTTGATTGGTTGCTTCTACCAGCCGGATGCCGTCTTCATGGATCTGGATTTCATGGAGTCCCTGCCTGAACGTGAGATCCGCACAGGGTTAGGGGAAATCGTGAAATACGGGATCATCTATGATTCGAAGTTCTTCCGTTTCTTGGAGGAGCATCCAACAGAGATCGAATCCCTGGAAGAGGAAACGCTTGTCCATATGATTGCCCGTTCCTGTGAGATCAAGGCTGCTGTGGTCTCCGAGGACGAGAAAGAATCGGGGTTGCGCCGCATCCTGAACTTTGGGCATACCATGGCCCATGCCATAGAGCAGGAAACGGGATATGTGCGCTACAACCATGGGGAGGCTGTTGCCGTCGGCATGATGGGAGCGGCGCATATCAGCCGTGATATGGGACTGGTGGATGACACTGTGGTGCAGCGCGTGAAAGACCTGATTGAGGCCTTGCATCTTCCCGTCAGGGCAGAGGGCTGTACGGTGGAAAACATGTATGCCTCCATCTTCCATGACAAAAAGACGGTCAATGGCAAGGTAAACTGGGTATTGATGGAGTCCATAGGAAGCGTGGTTGTCCGAAATGATGTACCCGAGGACATTGTGAGAAAGGCAATGGCCAAAGTTATTGACATATGACGGTTTCTTGTATTACTATTAGTCTATGTTGA
>JAFSWY010000080.1 GCA_017444295.1 Selenomonadaceae bacterium
AACCGGCTGCGCCGCAGAAACCCCCATCATCGCCGGAAACTGCATGGGAGCAGCGGTCATCACAGGATGCATCGACATCTGCTGATACGCCTGTTGGCATTGGCGCTGCTGTTCCAAAAGCTGTTGCTGAAGGACACGCCCTTCCGCAATCTGTTGCTGCATTCCCTGTTGAAGTGCCCGAAGCTCAGCCATGCGCCGATGAAGCGCATCCGACTTTTCATCCGTTTCACGGACAAGCTTCTCCAACTGGTTGACATGACTGCCCATGCGCTGGATGATCTCATCACCGGAACGTTCCAACTCTCTTCTGAGCTTTTCTGTGGATATCTGCATATCCTGGTATTCCCTCATGGGTTTCTGCTGCTTATTGCTTTGCCAGCGTACAAAGAGCACCATGACCACACCGGCTATAATGAGGAGTCCCATGATCTCTACAACCAAAAGAAAAACCCCTAACTAAAATGAAATATCAAGGTTGCGTCCTCGCGAAGGATCCACTGCAAACTTCTGTTCCGGCTGTTCATCCACTTCCCCGCCGCCGTTCCTATGGCGCCGTGATCCGCTATAGCCGCCCCGGTTGCGATGATCCGGATCATCCTTGATGCGCCCTTCTTCCGCACCTTCTTTTTCGCGAACCTGCTTCTGCTTGAGTTCCGCATCGGCTTTCTCTTTCAGCGTCTCGAAATCCTGCTGCACAGCACCGGCATGATTCAAGTTATGTTGAACCTGCCCCACCTCAGTGGAATGCGGCACGATCATCTGCAAACTCATCGGAGTAACATCCATGGCTCCCTCACCTCCCAAAGTATCAATAGGGATCAATCACCACAGCATCGTCCCTTACCGTCAAAGTGCAATGTTTCGCCTCGGAATTGAAATGCTTCTGGATGGAATTGATGGAAGTCCGGACTCCCGGATAAATGGTGTCCGACACGGCAATCCTTCCATGCTTCATTTCCGCAAGCTCCTGCTCCAGTTTCTTGATGAGCTTCTCGTCCCTGCGGATCTGCCCGGCCAATGGGAACTGGGAACGCGTCAGGGCATTGATCTGCTCGATCCGCTCCTCCGGCAAGCGGCTGATATCAATCTTGCCCAAGGTGTTGAGCATCTGCGTGACCTGCTGCAGGCGCTTCTTTCCATCCTTGTACCGCTCGCATGCCTCCCGGTACTGCCGCTGCAAGTTCGGATCGACTCCCACCACGACACGGGTGACCACGCTCGCCGTATTGCCCAGGCAAACCGCCCGGACTTCCTCACCGGCTTCCGCCTTCCCCCCCATGAGCTGGCCTTTCTTTCCTTCCAATATGATTTTCTTGCCCGCACGCAAATGGGAGTGCAGTGCAACATCGACGATGTAGATATCCCTGTTTGCTTCCAGCTCAGCCGTTTCGACAAAAGCGACCCGAATATCTTCCTCCGCCTTGATTTTCGCCCGGTTCATCCCATTGATGCCGCCACCGATGAATACATTGCGTCCCTCTACCATGGCACCGCTGACCATACCGGAAATCTCGATATCTCCTGTCGCTTTCACCGTGAAGCCCTGCTCCACATTACCCTTGATTTCCACACTGCCATTGAAGTCCACGCTGCCTGTTCCCACATTCACGCCGCTCTTCAGGACCAGATGCGGATCGACGCCAATGGTTGACTTCTTGTCCACGATCTGCCCGTCAATGGTGGCCACGAGCTCGTTTTCCCCGATGACCTTTGTGTTCTTTCCCACGGGCATGGGAATCGGGCGCCCATTCCGCGCCGGAACCTCATCGCCGTAGACATTCTTTCCCGGGGTTCCCTGGGTTTGGGGCACACGCACTGCCAGCACATCATTCCGCTTTGCCAATACAAAAAGGTTCAGGTTCTTGTAATCCACCTTGTCGTACTGAGTGACCACCGGCCGCCCTTTCACGCCCAAATCAAACCGCCGTTCAATGCGCGCATTCTCGCCATGCATCGGAGGAATACCCTGTGCCGCCACAAAGGGCGCACTGCTCTTGACCCCTTCCTCGACGGCAGCAAGATCCACCCCAAATACGATATTCTTTCCCTGCAATGCATCCATCACCATTTCCGCTGTGGGGAGCCTTGTCCCAACCGACAAGTCAAAACGGACGGTTGCCGTCATGCGGTCCTTGCTGACATCAATCATGATATTGGCAAAGGCATTGTCCAGATTCCTAAGGGGAGCATCATCATCGTCATCATCGTCATCATAGGATGGCGGAGGGGCCGAGAAACTGCCCGACAGTCTCACCGGCTTTCCGGATGCCTCGCGCACCACACGCGAAAGCATGGTAATATCATAGTCCAGCACATTGTAATCCTGCAGGATTTGCCGCATATCCGAAAGCTCAAATTTCAGGTCGCCTTCCGTAGATGGATATACCGTCAGAAATACTCCTTCCGAAGTAAATTCGAATAAATATCCGGACTCCTTCCCACCTGCTGTCCTTATGCCCTTTTCCTCCTCCATGGCTATCCCCCCTGACTATGGAACTGTCGAAAAATAAAGACGAAATGTGTTCTGCGCTATATGGCTAACTTATTTTCCTCCAATTCCTATATCACAATAAATCGGCTTTCATCCTCGCCAGATACCCTCGCAGACGGAATACCGCCTTCGTGTGCATCTGCGAAATGCGAGCCTCTGTCAAGTGCATGATAAGACTGATTTCCCTGAGCGTCAGATCCTCATAGTAATAAAGGGATATCACCAGTTTTTCCTTCTCTGGAAGGCGGTCAATGGCCTGCGCAAGAGTATCCTGCAATTCCCGCAGTTCAATGCTCTCCACAGGGCTCATTTCCGGGGATTCCGATCCATCCGTCCGCAAATATTCCTCCAAAGGAACAACAGTGGAGGAATTGAGCTGCGCAACAAGATCTGAAAGCTCCCCCAAAGAGATATTCAGGCGCTCTGCCAATTCCTCATCCTTTGCCGGACGCCCCAGTTCATTTTCCAGATCATAGACAGCCTGCTCATAGCGGCGAATCTTTTGCCGCATCGTCACAGGAACCCAGTCCTTGGAGCGAAGATAGTCCAGCATGGCCCCCCGCACCCTGACCCCGGCATAGGTCTCGAACTTGTTCTTGCGCTGGAAATCATATCGGTCAATTGCATCAAGCAAACCGAAAAAACCGCTGCTCAAAAGGTCTTCCTTGTCCACATGGCTTGGCAGGCTGATTGCCAGACGGCCTGCCACCATTTTCACAAGAGGAAGATAATACTCCGCCAGCTGGTTTCTCGTATCGATTGTCCTTTGTCTGCGATACTTCTGCCATAGGGAATCGACATATGCTGCATTTTCCTGTTCTGTTGCTATCATGCCAATACCCCCTTGCTCATGATTCCGGCGGTGCCTCCATATGCTTTAATGACTCTGCATCAAGGGGCTGGAACCCCTCGGGCTCTTCATGATTGTCTTGCAGATCTCCCTGTTCCCCAGGCTCTCCCTGCTCATTTTCGGCACCTGCTGCTTCCTCGGCAGAAGCAGTTTCCTCTTCACCATCTGCGCCTTCAGGAGGATTGCCATCCTCGCCTGTGGGCTCCGCCATCGCCTCAAAACTCACAATCCCTTTCGTTTCCAAAAGGAAAATGACAAGACACGCCAGAGCGCCTGCAGCCAGAAATCCAACCACAGAGCGCAAGGCAATCGTCAGGAAGCGTACATCCTTCATGAGGCCAGCAAGCGCGACAACAAGAGCTGCAATCACAGCAAATATCAGCGATGCCTTCCACTTAAACAACGCGCTTCACCTACTAAATCTCTTTTTCTCCCTTATCGATGGTCTTCACCTTGTAAACCCCATTCGTAAGATCAATGGAAACCGTGCGCCCATAAGTACCGCCCGTATCCTCCGCAATCAAACGAATGCGGTTTTCTTTCAGTATCTTCTTCACTGCTTCGGCATTCCGTGACCCCACCCGCATGACATCCGTTGCGTTCGCAAAGGCAAACATCTGTGCACCGCCGGCAATCTTTGCCACCAGGCGGCTTTGGGAAGCCCCAAGCTTCAAGACATCTGCCAGCATGAGCGGAAAACCTGTATCAGCAAATTTGGCAGGATTATCACTGGATCGCGCCTGCGTGCTGTCCGGCAGCATGATGTGCAGGAGTCCCCCGACCTTTATCTGTGGATCGTACAAGGAAACCCCTATACAGGAGCCTAATCCGTAGCTTATTAATGTCGCCGGGTTCTTGCCGACTTTGTAGTCAGCCATACCAACCCTGATCAGCTCTGGCATATCACTCAACTCCTACTGCCGCAATAATGGTTTCCAACGAGCCAGGATCCGGAACAAGGAAGAAATGTCCATTGATTCCGTCATCCTCCGACAGGAACTCTGTCTCAATTACCATAGCGGTATCCCCCATCTGTCCCAGCTGAACCAGGACGACATTCAGGATAGCCCCCGCCATATCCATGGCCAATGCAGGAATGGATGGCAACATGGAGATATTGGTGAACGTAAAGAATGCATTCAGATACGCTCCCGCAAGGATATTACCGATTTCCATCAATGCGGATTCATCCATGAAATCAAGTTTTTCCGTATCGCCATGGTTCTTTCCCATGAGCGTATCCACCAGATAAAATGCGCTCTTTTGCGGCAACAGGAAAAGGATATTTCCCGGGGCTTTGCCGTATACGCGCAGGAAAACACCCACCACGATGGTGTCTGGCCCACCTACGAGGTCAGGAACGGCATCCAGTGGAACCAAAGCCACTTTCGGCACATTCATATCAATACGCCGGTTGATGATCTGGGAAAGCGCTGTCGCAGAATTTCCGGCCCCGACATTGCCGATTTCCCGCAAGGCGTCCAGCTGGTTAGCAGATAAATTGAATTCCTCAGACATATTACGACACCTCATTTGCAGATTAGTAAACCCCTATATCACTTGCTCTCTTTCGGCATGCCGATAATCTCCTCAAGGTTCAGCATGATGATGAGCCGGCCATCCATATTGCCAATTCCGCTCAGGAAGCGCGTAATCTCCTTGCCATTCACGGCCTTCTTTGCATCCACGGGCTTGCTGTCGATGGTAATGACCTCTGTCACGGCATCCACCAGCATCCCCACATGGAGGTCATCCACCGTCACCGTTACGATGCGGGTCTTTTCCGTGTAGGGTGTCTGCTCCAAGCCCAGCCTCTGCTTCAGGTCGATGACTGGCAAGACGCTCCCGCGCAGATTGATGACACCCTTGATGAAATCCGCAGCAAACGGGACACGGGTGATATCGGTGAGATTGCGGATTTCCTGCACATTCAGGATGCTGATGCCATATTCCTCGTCACGAAGCTTGAAGGCAACCACCTGTGTGCCCTCATCCACAATATTGCTCATCTCTTCCTTCAACGTGGTCAATTCTTTTGCCATCTTGAGATACCTCCCTTACTGCATCATGGTAGCAACATCGATAATCAATGCAACGCGCCCGTCGCCGAGGACCGTTGCACCCGAGAACATCTTCAGGCCTGTGAAGAGGTTGCCCAACGTCTTGATAACGATTTCCTGCTGCCCGATGAGGTTGTCGACGACAATGCCGGCCTTGGCCTCGCCTGCATGCACAACAACGACAAATATCTCGTCAAAATCCTTGACATGCGGTATCTGCAAGGTCTGCTCCATGCGGATGATCGGGATGATCTCGCCGCGCAAAACAATGACTTCCTTGTTCTGTACAGTCTTGATATCATCCGGCTGGATATTGATGGTACTGTCAATGGAACCAAGAGGAATCGCATACATCTCTTCCTGGACCTTGACCAGCATGGCCTGTATGATAGCCAAAGTCAACGGCAGCTTGATCTTGAATACAGAGCCCTCATCGATATGGGTCTCCACGTCCACATGGCCGGAAAGAGCCTCGATCTTGTTGCGGACAACATCCATGCCAACACCACGGCCGGAAATATCACTGATCTGCTCGGCTGTGGAGAAGCCCGGCAGGAAGATGATCCTCACTGCATCCGCATCATCAAGCTTGTCGACCTCTTCCTGTGTCATCATACCCTTCTCGACAGCCTTGCGGCGCATCTTGTCCGCATTGATGCCGGCGCCATCGTCCGTGACCATGATGACGACATTGTTGCCTTCATGACGGGCAATCAGGCCGACCTCTCCGACACGGGGCTTGCCCTTCGCCTCGCGGTCATCGGGATGCTCAACACCATGATCCAGGGAATTGCGGAGGAGGTGCATGATGGGATCGCCAATCTCATCGATAACCGTACGGTCAAGTTCTGTTTCCTCACCCTCGATGGTAAGATTGATTTCCTTGTTCAGCTCCTTCGCCACATCGCGGACCATGCGCGGGAAGCGGTTGAATACCTGGCTTACCGGCACCATACGGACCTTCATGACGATGTTCTGCAGATCCGTGGTCACACGATCCATCTGCTCCAGGGTTTCTGTGAGCTCGCTGATGCGATGTGTCTGTCCGATCTGCTCCAGACGCACCTTGTTGATGACAAGCTCTCCCATGAGATTCATGAGGGTATCCAGCTTCTCAATATCTACGCGCACAGATTGTCCCGCATGGCTTTTCTTTGCCGGGGGCGCAGCCTGTTTCGGTGCAGCCGGTTTGGGTGCTGCCGGGGCAGGTTTTGCCGCAGACGCTGGTGCAGGCGCTGCCGGGGCAGGTGCCGCCGGGGCAGGTGCTTCAGCTACAGATGGTGGCGGAGCGGCTGCTGCCGGCTCGGCCTTCTTCTCAAGGTCAATCACTTCAACCACTGCCGACTCGACTTCAGAAATCGACAGGATTGCATCTTCAATGACCTTCTCTTCGGCCGCTGTCACAACGATAACCTCAAAGCTGTGCTCAAACTTCTCCTGCTCCAGCTCCTCGGCCGGCGGGATGGATTTCACCACATCGCCCAATTCATCCAATGCATTCATGACCATATAAGACCGCGCCGATTTCAACAGGCAGGTCTCGGCAAGCGTAACTTTGATATGGATGCCGCGCAAACCGGTTTCCTGTGCCTGCTTGATGACGCCACGCTCCACATCCGTAAGCTCGAAGCCAAGATCTGCAGGTGGCGCAGCATCCCCGGCAGGCGCCGCAGGTGCTGCAGCCGGAGCCTCCGATGCCGCTGCAACAGCTTCGGGATTGCCGCTGGAAAGGGCACTGAGCTTTGTCACCAAATCGGATACATCTATGAGATCCTCCGGATCCCCATTGCCCACATTGTCAACCATCTGCTCCAGGGAATCCAGGCATTTGAAGAGAACATCAATGATATCCTCCGTGAGCTTCAGCTGTTCATGGCGAAGGAGGTCGAGGACATCCTCCATCTCATGGGTAAGCTCAGCAATCTTGTTGTAGCCCATGGTTGCCGACATGCCTTTCAGAGTATGAGCATTGCGGAAGATATCGTTCAGGACGGATAGATCCTCCATATTGTCCTCAAGGCTCAAGAGACCGTCATTCAGCTGCTGCAGATGCTCATGAGACTCATCCAGAAACATGTCCATATACTGATTGGTATCCATTTGTATTCCCCCTATATCTTCCTATTTTTTTACCGCTTCGACGATCGCCTTGGCTATGCTCTCCAAAGGCTGGATCTCATCTGCAAGCCCGGCATCAACGACCGCTTTCGGCATGCCATAGACAACGGAGGTCTCCTCGTTCTGGGCAATGCTGTATCCCCCGTTGGACTTGATTCTCTTCATGCCCTCACAGCCATCGCATCCCATGCCCGTCATGATGACCGCCACAAGGTCATGCCCGAACTGCGCCGCAGAATCATACATGACATTCACGGCAGGCCGGTGATTCCCTACCGGCGGTTCCTGGCTCAACAAGATCTTTCGGCTGGAACCATTGGGGGCAACTCTGAGATGATAGTTGCCCGGGGCTATATATACATGGCCCGGCCGGATAACCTCCTCATGCTCTGCCTCCTTGACAGAGATTGCTGAGATATTGTCCAGGCGATCGGCCAGGGATTTCGTGAAACCCGGGGGCATATGCTGAACGACGACCACGCCACAGGGAAGGTTGCCCGGCAGACGGGTGATGACTCTCTGAAGTGCCTGCGGTCCTCCCGTGGAAGTACCGATAACCACGAGCTTCTTGCTGCTTGCACTGCCAAAACTCGCATTCACCGGCTTCCCTTCCGATTCTGGTGCCGGCTTCGCCCGACGTTGCAGAAGGGGATTCTGCCGTTTCGCAAAACCTATGGAGTGCTGCTGCGTTGAAGGTTCCGGCTGGGACGGCGTTTTTGTTCCTGCCCGTTGCGGCAATTCAATGCGCCGCATAACAGGAGGACCAGAGGACGCTCCTTTCCTCGCAATCTCTCCGCCGATGCGTCGGACTCGCGCACGGGCTGCGTCCCTGCACTTTTCCAGTATCTCACCCTCTATTGTGTCAATCCTGGAAATAGACCCCCCTGCCTTGCTGATGAAATCCACCGCGCCAAGGCTCAATGCTCTGACTGTGGCATCCGTGCCCTGCTGTGTCAGGCTGCTGATCATGACCACCGGGGTAGGGCACTCCCGCATGATCACTGCCAGCGCATTAATGCCATCCATTACCGGCATATTCACATCCAACGTCACAAGATCCGGCTTCAATGACTTGACCTTGCTGATGGTATCTTTGCCATCCACTGCCGTGCCAGCAACCTCAAAATCCGGCTGCTTTTGGAATAAGTCTGATAGTACCTTCCGCATGAACGCGGAATCGTCAGCAATCAAGACACGAATCATCCTGTTCACCCCACTTATAAATTAATCCCCTTTGCAATAGCTCTCCTTTGCACAGCAAAAAGGTACTTGACAATCTTGTTCACGGTCAACCGCGGCAAATCCAGAAAGTGTGCCCCCACTTGATAGACAATTTCCCCATCCGGGTTCTTCTGTTTCGCACATCGCACAATCCGGCTCATGGCGCTCACCGTCCCAATCTCCGGAATATCATGGATTTCCAGGCCGGCCTTCGAGTTCTCCGCCACCGGCTGCCGAAGAAGAAAGCTCACCCCGCTGCCGCTGAAGTCAATGGTCCAGGTAACAATGGGATCCCCGATGCTGCCATCCTTGCCAATCAGCCTGACATGCATTCTCTGGCTCACCTTGACCCGAACAAACTCACGGTTCTGGAATTTCTCCACACGCTCCGGCATCTTGACATGCCAGACAGGAATATTGCCGTCCACCCAATCGGTTCCTTGAAAGGTTGTCATAAAACGGTACCGGCACTGGTTTCCTATCGCCAGGCCATAAAGCTTCGCACCCTGGCGGGGGATTACCGGCACCCGCTGGCGCGTCAAGGGCATTCCCGCAATGAACTCTTTTTCCGCAACATCCTCAATGCGGCTGAGGTACTTTTCCTCATCATCCTCCACATAGAATTCCAAACGCTGCCCAATTTTTAAAATATCCCCTGCTTTTATTAATTCGCCCGCCATACCAAAGTTCCTCCATCATTTTCGCGAAAAATTAAAAATTTGACGTAAAAATCCTTTCCAACCTTGTTTTACCGTCATATTTCCACCATAAATAATTGTATTTGCCATAGCACGCACACATTTGGAGGCCAAAGTATCCGGTTTCGCTGCCAAAAAAGGCTTCTGTTTGCGCACCGAGCCCATAACATTGCGGTCCTCATAAATATACCCTGCACATTCAATAGGCATATTCAGAAATTTTTGCGAAGTCTTTTGGAGCTTCGCCACCACATCCCTGCTTTCCCCTTCATCATAGACACGGTTCACTACCAGTTTGATATTCTTATTCGACGCATACATGCTGTATGCCTTCATAACAGCATAAGCATCCGTAAGGGCTGTAGGTTCCGGGGTTGTCACCAGGAGTACCTCGTCGGCGGCCAATATGAAGTCCATGACATTCTTTCCAAGGCCTGCCCCTGTGTCCACGAGGATGATATCCGCAAGCTGCCCGCATCCCGACAGCTTCTGCATGAGCCTTTGCCTCTCTGCCATGGTGAATTCCTGTGCCTTCTCGATTCCTGACCCTCCTGAAATGTAGTTCACTCCATAGGGGCCGTGAATGAGGACATCCGAAAGCTCCACATCTTCATCCAGAAGGTTCAGTAAATGATGCTTTGACAAACTCCCCAGCACGACATCTACATTTGCCATGCCCAAATCCGCATCAATGACCAAGACACGCTTTCCCTCCATGCCCAAGGCAATCGCCAGGTTCACTGTGAGATTCGTCTTGCCCACGCCGCCCTTTCCGCTTGTGATGGCAATCACGCGGTTTTTGCGGTCTTCCGATGCGGCCTTGCTGTCCGAGGGAGAACTGTCCTCTATACGTCCATGTGAGTGGCCTGCCTTGTCCTCGATAAGTTTTCTGAGTTTCGTTGCCTGGTCTTCCATGTCATTCCCTCAACAGCAATTCTGCTAATTTCTCTGCGCTGGCCGGCATGATATCATCAGGAACACTTTGCCCATAGGCCAGATAGGAAAGAGCAATTTCCTTTTCGTAAAGGAGATTCAGGATCAGCCCCACGCTGCAGGTCTCATCCACCTTTGTGAAGATGACCCGCTCCGGCCTGCAATCCGAAAACTTCTCCAAAATATCCGCCGCATCCTGGTTCTTTGTCGTCGCACTGATTACCAGATGCTTCTCAATGCGGGAATTTGCCCTGAGCAGTTCCTTCAGCTCCTTCATCTGGTACTCATTGTGCTGGCTCCGCCCTGCGGTATCGATGAGGATCAGCTGCTTGTCATTGTGCTTGCGGATCGCCATTCGAAGTTCTTCCGGTGAATACACGATTTCCAGCGGCAGCCCGATGATATCCGAATAGGTCTTGAGCTGCTCCACGGCAGAAATCCGATAGGTATCTGCGGTGATAAGCGCCGCGCTTATCCCCTTCTCCAGAACAAATCCGGCAGCAATCTTTGCAAGGGTTGTTGTCTTGCCGACGCCCGTAGGGCCGATGAGTGCCACAATGCGGGAGCCGTGCTTTTTGAGCTGGATGCCCTCGGAATACTTGACTACGCGGTCAAGATAGCTACGAAGGGTTATCTTCGCTTCGGCAGATTTCATATCTGCCAAGGTCTCTCCTGCGCCGGAATGTGCCGCCATATCGTCCAGAATGGCACTTTCCACCTCCTGGCGGCGCAATGCCTCCTGCAGGGAAATGCTTCCCTCCGGCGAGTCCTTGCTCATGACCTGTGCCAGCAGGGTTTTCATCTGAGCGAGTTCGTCTTCGAGTTTTTGTATTTTCTCCGCATCTTCCCTGGATGCCGCCTCATATTCCTCCAGAGACAACTCCTGCGCAGACTTTTCCTGTGCTTTGGAAGTTTCCTGCAGTCCCGCTTCCTTCCCTGGTGCCTGCAGATCCTCGGCTTTTATGATACGGGGTCTCT
>JAFSWY010000081.1 GCA_017444295.1 Selenomonadaceae bacterium
CGCCTCAAGTGTCTTAATGAACCCCGCCAGCCTCTCCCCCTTGGCTGACCACTCTGCGATGACCTCCGCCACCTCGTCAAACCGCGCCTTGGCCTTCTCGTACCGTTCCACCAAGCCGTTGTAGCGTTTCTGGTACTCCCCCTGGTCTTGGGCAATCCTCGCGTTCTCGGCGATGCAGTTCTGGGTCATCTCCACCAGCACTGCAAGTTCCTGCCCCAAGGAAGCTTTCTCCCGCTCCAACTCCGTGGTGTCGCAGAGTGTCTGCCGGACGAGCCTGGCATTGGCGGCAATCTCCTCCCGCTCCGTCACCAGCTTGTTGAATGCCGTGACAAAGGCTGTCTTGACTTTGTCCTCCGTCACATGGGGCGTTTGGCATTTATGACCATCGTATTTCTTGTTGCAGCGGTAGATGACCCTGCGGTACTTGTCGGTGCTGTGCCAGACCTTGGCTCCGAAGGAGCCGCCGCACTCTCCGCACTTGATTTTCCCCGAGAAAATGCTCACGCCGCTGTATCTGCTGCCCTCCTGCTTGCGACGTGCTATCTCCGTCTGCACCATCTCGAAGGTAGAGGGTTCGATGATGGCGGGGTGGCTCTGCTCCACGAAGTAGCTGGGTACTTGCCCCGTGTTCTTCACGGCCTTCTTCGTGAGGAAGTCCAACGTGAAGGTCTTTTGGATGCGGGCGCAGCCCGTGTACTTCTCGTTGGCGAGGACTCCGTTGATGGTGGCGGCGTTCCACTTGCTCCTGCCCGTGACCGTCAGGATTCCACGCTTGGTCAGTTCCTTGGCGATAGCGTATGGGGTCAGCCCCTCGATGAACAGCCCGAAGATGAGCCGCACGGTCTTGGCTTGCTCCTCGTTGATGGCAAGGTTGCCGTCCTCCCCTTTGTCGTAGCCGAGGAAACGGGAATAGCCCACAGAGAATTTGCCGTCCTGAAACTTTTTTCTCAGTCCCCATGTGACGTTCTCCGAAATGCTCCGTGCCTCCTCTTGACTAAGAGACAAGAGGATTGTGAGTAAAATTTCCCCTTTACACGGGACAGAGAAGCCGTGAAGCATGGTGCAGTCCGTTAATCAGAGCCATTTTCTATACCCCTCACTCAACAATGATACTTCTTGCGGATTTACGGGGTTTTCCATGGGGATACGCCCCGTTGATATGTCCAACCACCACAAAGGCTCGGCACAGATAATTTTCCGGCACGTTCCAGTTCTTGACAATCTTTTGCCCTTCCTCGGTGACAAAGGTTTCCTCGGCTCTTGACACGATGCAGGAAGCAAGCCCCATCTCTGTAGCCATGAGCACCATATTTTCCGCTATGCAAAAGGCATCCGCCACGCCGAAAGGGAAATCCTGCTGGCAAAAAATGGCTGCCATCGCCGGAGCACCGTAAAATCCATCCTTGATGTTCGGATCGTCGATGACACTGGGTTGTTCCGCCGACACATGGCCACCCAAAAGTTTGCTGCGGTCAAAGGGCAGGAAATTCAATTTGCCGATTTTGCGCGTCAATTCCTCATTGCAAACGCCCACCAAAAAACTTCGCTGACCGCCTCCGGCATTGGGAGCATACAGCCCTGCCGTGATGATTTTCTCCATTTCCTCGCGGGTAACTTTTTGTGCCGTGTACTTGCGAACGGAACGGCGCTTTTTCATCAATTCCAAAATGTCCATAACCTAACTCCTTAATCCGCCAATAAACCTTCTACGGATTCTGCCCAGTACTCTGGGTCAGCAGCATAAAAATCCCCGCCGGAACAGCTTGCAGCTACGGCAGGACAGCCTCGGCACCAAGCCTTTAGTTTGCACTTGCTGCATTTGGCAAATTTATCATAATCGCGATAGGCTTCGAGTCTGCCTGTCCACAAATCCGCCAGCCTATCGGCAAATACATTCCCCACCCGGCTGTCCTGCATGCGGCGGCAGGCATAGACATCCCCCGTGGGCAATATCGTCAGATGCCCGTTGCCGCAATTGCAGCCACCGTAAATCATGTCCGGCTCTGCATCGGCAGGGATGGAGAATCTTCCTTCCTCATAATCATAAAGTGTCCAAAGGTGGTCTTTGCGATTGAAATAGGTTTCGCATCCGGCCGCCTCATAAGCGCGGAATTTTTGGTCGCATTCCGCCAGCAGCTTACGATAACGCTGTGGCGTGATATTGGTGCCTTTTTCCGCCGACGGGCATGGATACCCTGGTGCGGGCGCAGGCGAGGGATTCGCCGCATTTGCGCCCGCGCCGGTGGGGCAATATCATTCTCTCTTATCATCGGCACAATTCCTGTTGACACGGTTATAGTACCAAGAAAAGACCCCTTTGTGAAATGCCAATATCGTATGATTGATACGCTTACCGTATCAATCGTTTACATTTCCGTTCGCCTTATGATAAAATGGAAAAAAGAAGCTACGCTTTCAAATGTACGAGGTGAGCGCATGAATACGCAGCAACTGGAATGCTTTGCCACCCTTGCCAAGACGCTGAACTACGCCAAGGCCGCCGAGCAGCTTTCCACGACCCAACCGGCAGTGTCCCGGCAAATCAAGAGTCTGGAAAATGAGCTGGGCGGCCAGCTCTTTCACCGAACGACTCGTTCCGTGACGCTGACACAGATAGGATGGCAGTTCCTGCCCGATGCCCAGCAGATGCTGTCCATCTATTACCGATCACGGGAATGGATTGCCAGTTTCCACAAGAATCAGCGTACCGTCCTGCGCATTGGCTACGCCGATTCCCATGCCAACTGGCTCATCAGCAAAATTCTTGCCAAGCTGCTTTCCGCGCAGAAAAACATCGTGCCGGAACTCACCCTCGACCAGACGGATGCCAACTTGCGCCGCCTGTCCGTCAGCCAGCTTGATTTGGTCATTGGCATGAAGGATGCCAAATTTGCCGACGATGCCACGCACTTCATAAAGTTGCGGGACGAGAGATTCATTTGCGTTGTGAGCAAGGGGCATGAGCTCTCCCAAATATGCAAAAGGAGACGCAAAAAAAGCGTCTCCTCCGAGGATTTGCGGCCTCACCGCCAAATTATTTCCATACCGCCCTACATGCTGAAGCACGCCTTTTCCCGCGGGCATCATATCATTCCCGTAAATGACGAACTGGACAACATCATGTGCGCCACCATCAGCGAAGCCTACAACTTGGCACTGGCAGGGGCGGGCTTTGCCCTGATTCCGGGGCATTTGGCGCTGCCCCACAAGGAACTTGCCTATCTTGAGTGGACGGAATCTCCCGTGGCTCCCATGGGCCTCTATTGCCGCAAGGACGCACTCTCTGAAAAGCAGTCTGTTGTGTGTAGATTCATCGAGGAATCTCAAAATTGTTTGAGCGATACGTTTCCCTATCGCGGATAATGTGACACCTATAAAGCTGCTATCTCCAATGGGTACAGCCCACTCCAATCCCCGTCCCATCCAGGAACCAAAGAAACTCCTTTCGACTGATATGAAGCAGATACCACCTCCCGAAAAGTCCCGTAAAATAAGGGATGATGGAAAATCGGATGGATTTTTTGCCCATGACGGTCAAAAAGTGAGTTGTACGCAATGAATGGATTTTGCACGGCAAGAACAGGACGGCACCGATAACGGATGTGAAAGGACTTGACAGGGCGTGATTAGGTGGTATAATCCACTCTGGTTAAATATATATAAATTTAGTTAGTATGGACCGGTTA
The DNA here is from genome assembly GCA_017444295.1 of Selenomonadaceae bacterium. GTDB lineage: Bacteria > Bacillota > Negativicutes > Selenomonadales > Selenomonadaceae > UBA3796. The sequence goes on from JAFSWY010000081.1 coordinate 3,687, forward strand.
TATCTGCCAAATCAAACAGCATAACACGGGAAGGGAGCGTTTCCTGTGTTATTGAATATGGAAGGAGAAAACTGATGAAAGAGATAAGGACCGAGGATGCCGTGGGGCATGTCCTGTGCCATGATGTGACGCAGATCATCCGTGGAGTGACGAAAGGGGCGCGCTTCCGCAAGGGGCATGTGATTGCCGAGGAGGATATCCCCGTGCTTCTGTCCCTTGGCAAGGATCATGTCTACGTCTGGGAAAATGATGAGTCGATGCTCCATGAGAATGATGCGGCAGAGATCTTGAGGCAGGTCTGCCAAAACGATGGCATGGAA
>JAFSWY010000082.1 GCA_017444295.1 Selenomonadaceae bacterium
CACTGATTCATTCAGCCGCCCATCTTGACACATCTTGCGTGTCCTCCCTGTGTCGACAAATCCTCGACATAGCACCACTATGACTGCGGTTTGTCTCCTTGGGAGATACACGCAATCTGTGCCAATCTGGACGACTTCATTCAATCAGCGTTTCCTTAAGTCTCACTCCGCAAATGCCGCGCTCATGGCATCGGAAACATCAATGCCCTCCGGCACATAGAGGACGATATTCTGGGAAATGCGACGGGCATCGCCATCCAGAACGTAGCAGACACCATTGAGAAAATCACAGATGCGACGTTGCTCTGCCAAATCCACCTTCTCATAGTTCACGATGACAGCTTTCTTGTCCTTAAGGTCATCTGCCATCAAAGCCACCTGATCGAAAGCAGAAGGCACATACACCTGTACCCGCATTTCCTGTGGCTTTGTCGTGTGAACCTTGAACTGGGAACGAGCCGCTTTGGCACTGTCCTGCGCAGGCTCATAGGTCATGCGCTCGTATGCCGGGCGCTGCTCCTCCGTAGCCTGGTAGGAAGCTCCCCCATAACTTATGGTTCCGCCATTTGCAACCCTGCGTCCCGCAACCTCCTCATTGCGTCCCGCCTGGCTTGCCTGCTGGTTCCCAGACTCTACAATCTCCTCAACCTCTTCCTCCACAGGAGGCATGATGAAATCCGTTATCTTCTTCAATAATTGCATACCAATCGCCCTTCCAAATTATCTGAATATAATAGCATTCATAGAATTTCCATGTAGTGAATCTATCTTACCATACTTCAAAAGAAAAAGCAAAAGTCTTACAGTAAAAACTTATAGGACCTTTGCTTTATTTTCAGATATTTTTCATAAAGTCTTATTTACGGGCGTTCTTGGCTGCGCGACCACGCGTCGTGCGGTCAAGGATTGCCTTGCGCAGGCGGATATTGCCGGGCGTGACCTCCACCAGCTCATCCTCGTTGATGTACTCAAGGGCCTGCTCCAGGCTCAGGATGCGGGGCGGCACAAGACGGATGGCCTCGTCGGAGGAAGAGGTCCGCATATTCGACACATGCTTCTGCTTGCAGGGATTGATATCGATATCCATCTCACGGGAATTCTCGCCGATGATCATTCCCTCGTAAACCTGCTGTCCCGGAGAGATAAACATAGTGCCACGGTCCTGCAAGGTGTAGATGCCATATCCCGTGGTCTCCCCCTGCTCAAAGGCCACAAGGGAACCATGGGAACGTCCCGGGATATCCCCCTTGTAGGGAACATATCCATGGAAGACATGGTTCATGATGCCATTTCCCTTGGTGCTGGTGAGGAGTTCCCCGCGAAAACCGATGAGACCCCGGGCGGGAATCGTGAACTGCATGCGCATGTAGCCGGAAACCTCCGTCATGTTCTGAAGGTCAGCCTTGCGCGTTCCAAGGGATTCCATGACAGCCCCCATGTATTCCTGGGGAACCTCGATGGTAAGATTCTCGATGGGCTCGCATTTCTGGCCGTTGATGGTCTTGTAGACCACCTCCGGCTTCCCCACCTGGAGTTCATAGCCCTCACGGCGCATCTGCTCGATGAGAATGGAAAGATGCAGCTCGCCACGCCCGGAAACCTTGAACACATCGGCAGAGTCCGTCTCCTCCACCCGCAGGGCGACATTCGTCTCCACTTCCTTGAACAGGCGGTCGCGGATATGTCGGGAGGTCACGAACTGGCCTTCCCGACCGGCAAAGGGACTCGTATTGACACCAAAGGTCATGGAAAGGGTCGGCTCATCAATGTTGATGCTAGGCAGTGCCTCCGGGTTCTCCGCATCCGCCACGGTATAGCCGATGCTCACATCCCCAAGGCCCGTAAGTGCAACGATCTCGCCCACGCCTGCCTCGGGAGCTTCCACGCGGCTGAGACCCTGATAGACGAACACCTTTCCGATCTTTGCCTTGATTTCCTGGTCGCCGTTGATGACGACGACATTCTGGTTCGTCTTTGCCTTGCCGCGAATAATGCGTCCGATGGCAACACGCCCCACATACTCGTCAGCCTCCAGTGTCGTGACCATCATCTGCAAGGGACCATCCTCATTGCCACGGGGCGCGGGAATCTCCTTGACAATGGTTTCCATGAGGGGCTCAAGGTTGTCCGACGCATCATCCATCTCATGCTTTGCAATGCCATCGCGGGCAGTTGCGTAAATAACGGGGAACTCCAGCTGATCATCATCTGCGTCCAGCTCCATAAAGAGCTCCAGCACCTCATCGTAGACATCGTCCACCCGCTGGTCGGGACGGTCAATCTTGTTGATGACGACAATGGGCTTGAGCTTCTGCTCCAGTGCCTTGCGCAGGACATACTTCGTCTGTGGCATCGGCCCCTCAAAGGCATCCACGAGAAGAAGCACGCCATCCACCATATTAAGGACACGCTCCACCTCGCCACCAAAATCCGCATGGCCAGGTGTATCGACAATGTTGATCTTTATGCCATTGTAGAGAATGGACGTGTTCTTCGACAGGATGGTGATGCCGCGCTCACGCTCCAGATCCCCGGAGTCCATGACGCGTTCCTCCACCTGCTCATTGGAGCGGAACACATGGCTCTGCTTGAGCATGGCATCCACAAGCGTCGTCTTGCCATGGTCAACATGGGCGATGATGGCGATATTCCTCAAATTCTCTTTCGTAGTCACTGAAACAGTTACCTCCCTAAACTCCCCTATAAATAAAAAAGATACAGTGAAATGTATCCCGAAGTTCTTTGCAACGCTTCAATATTAGTATAGACCATGCCTATTGTCAAATATTTTTTCTATATTTTTCCTTTCAGACATAAAGATACCGGCACAAGTACAGACTCGTGCCGGTATGCCATACATAATCGTATACGATTGTCTTACAGCCCTGCCTGCTGCTTGAGATCCGCTGCCTTGTCCGTGTGCTCCCACGGAAGGTCAATGTCCGTGCGGCCGAAGTGACCATAGGCAGCCGTCTGCTTGTAGATGGGACGGCGCAGATCCAGCATGCGGATGATGCCTGCCGGACGCAGGTCGAAGTTCTTCTCCACCAGTTTCTCGATGACTTCCTCGTCCACCTTGTGGGTGCCGAAGGTATCCACCATAACGGAAACCGGACGGGCCACTCCGATGGCATAGGCGAGCTGTATCTCGCAACGGTCGGCAAGCCCTGCCGCCACGATGTTTTTCGCCACGTAACGGGCAGCATAGGCAGCGCTCCTGTCCACCTTCGTGGGATCCTTGCCGGAGAAGGCCCCGCCGCCATGACGTGCCCAGCCGCCATAGGTATCGACGATGATCTTGCGGCCCGTGAGGCCGGAATCGCCCTGAGGCCCGCCGATGACAAACTTGCCCGTGGGGTTGATGTAGTATTTCGTGTCATCCCGCAGAAGCTCCGCCGGAACGATGGGCTTCACGACCTTCTCGATGAGGTCTTTCTCGATCTGCTCCAAAGTCACGTCGGGGTCATGCTGGGTGGAGATGACGATGGTGTCCACACAGACGGGCTTCCCATCCTCATAGACCACCGTGACCTGGGTCTTGCCATCGGGACGCAGATACTTGAGCTCCCCGTTCTTGCGGACTTCCGTGAGGCGTCGGGCCAGACGATGCGCCAACGCGATGGGAAGGGGCATGAACTCCTCCGTTTCGTTGGTGGCATAGCCGAACATCATGCCCTGGTCGCCTGCGCCGATGGCCTCCGCCGCATCCATGTCGCCCTTCTTGGCCTCGAATGCCTTGTCAACGCCAAGGGCAATATCCGCCGACTGCTCGTCAAGGGACACGAGGATGCCGCAGGTCTTGCAATCGAAACCGTAGGCCGCATCCGTATAGCCGATTTCCTTCACGGTGTCGCGGATGATGTGGGGAATGTCCACATAGCAGGAGGTGGAAATCTCCCCCACCACATGGACCTGCCCCGTGGTCACCAGAGTCTCGCAGGCAACACGGCCATTGGGGTCCTGGGCGATGATGGCATCGAGGATGCTGTCGGAAATCTGGTCCGCCATCTTGTCGGGATGTCCTTCCGTCACGGATTCCGACGTGAAATACATGCGTTTCTTGCTCATAAAGATACCTCCTCTGTTCTTGCAGCCATGAAACCCAAACGAAAAACCCCTCTATCTATAATAGAGAGGCTTTTATTTCCGTCTCATCTTATAGGTAGCTACCTAAAGGAATTGGCACCGTTTTGACACAGTCAAGGGTTGCCGCAGCTTCATCGGGCCATTCCCTCCACTGCTCTGGATGAGTTCCATATTCTGCTGTTCTGCTTCACGCAGAGTCTACTATAACATACTGTGTTTCTGCTGTCAACCATCTTTTCATCAACGAGCAGATACAGGTTTTGATTTTATATCCCTGCTTACTCCCCTGCCAATGCCTTTCTGTCATCTCTTTGAATTCGTTTTCCTTGCTCCAACTGGAATCCTATCATACTCGCCCATCTTCACTCGTGCGCCCAATGAAAACGTACGCAAAAACTCCTCTGCCAACTGTCGTTGGTCGGGAGGAAGTCCTTCCAACACAGAAGAAATCATGGAAGACGAACTGCCAAACAACAAGTAATCCGCTGAGATATTCAAGGTTTTTGACAAATTTATGATGGTACGAGCCGTCATTCCCTTCTTGCCGGTTTCAATTTCAAACAGAAATTGCGCTGATATATCTGCCTGTTCCGCAACCTGCTCTCTTGTCTTGCCTTGCGCCTCGCGAATGTCACGTATTCTTTTTCCGATACCTGCATTCAGTTCCCTGCTTTTGTCCATGTTACATATCCCCTCACCGTTTGTATTTAATGATAAGGGAGTTCATAAAAATATAGTATAAGCTATAGCTTTATAAATTCTTGACGTATTAAGTCTACAGCTTTATAATGTAAGGGAGCAAGCAACTACAAAAATAAAGGAGGATGAAAATTATGGGAAAATTTAAAACAGGATGCTTGGGGCTTATCGGTATTTTTATCGTCATTGGAATCATAGGTGCCATAGGCGGTGGAGGCAGCAAAGACAAACCCCCAAACACTTCTTCCCCAGCAAGCCAACAAGTTGCACAAAAGAACGAGCCCCAACAGCAAAAACAGAAAGAATACCTTCCTGTCAGTGTATCGGCACTCATGCAGGAACTTGAAGGAAATGCTGCGGCTGCCTCAAAAAAGTATAAGGGAAAGGATTTGAAAGTCACTGGCAGTCTCGAGGTCATTGACGCAGATGGTAATTACATTTCTCTCCACGGCGACCAATATTCCATTGTAGGAGTCCGTTGCGACATCAACAAAAAAGACAAGGCTCAAGAAGACTATCTCTTGAATGTCCAAAAGGGACAGACCGTAACTGCCTATGGCACAGTAACAGATGTAGGCGAAATCATGGGATATTCTTTGAAGGTTGACAAGTTTGAATAACAGGCAATAATCGATTGGGATTGGAATTCTACGCCCAAATCCGTAGAATGATTTTCAACATCAGTATACAAAAAAGTGCATCAGTTTGATGCACTCATTGCTTTTACATCTTGCTTGCTGTATAATAGACATAGGAAGAGCACCGCCTAGCGGTCCGCCCTTACTGCGTGTTTACCAAAACCCGCCTTAAAAGCTGGCTACTAGTTAAGGCGGGTCACTTCTTTTTCATCGTGAAAATCAAAGTAAGAAACGCAATCCATAAAGAAAGTATCTCATACATCGTCATATTTTCAACCGCCCTTCTTAAGGGCAAAGACAACGCCGCCAAACGGTGCCAAGAGACAGTGTAGCACGCTGAAGGAAGAATTGCAACGCTAAAAACGTCCCAAGAATCGTTTCCAGGGGCGTTTTTTGTGTTTGCACATTGTGATAGATTTGTGATTTAAGACGGCTTAAAACGCAAAAAAGAGCAGGTTTCCCTGCTCTCTTTTTGCACCATTCTATAGCATTGCTAGACTTTTTCAATCATCCAAAGCTCCTCAGCCCTTTAATATCACGGGTTCTGTGGTTTCATATTTCGGCCCCCGCTCCTTCGCCACCGCCAGCATGAGCTTGATGCGGTTGAGCTGGTTGACCTCGCTGGAACCGGCATCGCAGTCGATGGCAACGAAATTCGCGCCCTTGTAGCTTTCCCTGAGCTGGTGCATGACACCCTTGCCCGTGATGTGGTTCGGGAGGCATCCGAAGGGCTGGAGGCAGACCACATTGGGCACGTCCTCCTCGATGAGCTTCACCATCTCGCCCGTGAGGAACCATCCCTCCCCTGCCATATTGCCGAGGCTCACATGGCGCTCTGCCAGCTTCGCCGTGTAGTCGATGGTATGGGGCGCACGGAAATGGCGGCTTCCTTCCAAAGCCTTCCGCATGGGACGGCGGAAGAACTCGATGAACTGGATGAACATGCGGGAGAGGAACCTGTCCTTGTACTTGCCGTCCAGAAGGCGATGGCTTGCCACCGCATCGTAGGCCGCATAGAGGAAGAAGTCCACGAGGTCCGGCATGACCACCTCTGCGCCTTCCCTCATGAGCACCTGCTCGATGTCATTGTTGGCAACGGGATGGTACTTCACGAGAATCTCGCCCACAATGCCCACCTTCGGCTTCCATACATCCTCCCGCACGGGCAGGTTGTCAAACTCCTTCACAATGTCCCTGATGTTGCGCCGGAACTTGAAATAGGTTCCCTTGGCCAGTTCCTCCTTGCAGCGCCCCATCCATTTCCCGAAGAGCTTCTGCGCACTGCCCTTCGTCACCTCATAGGGCATCATGCGGTTCCTCACATTCATTAAGAGGTCGCCGTAAACGGCTGCCTTGATGGCATCCGTCAGCAAGCTGCGATCCATGCGGAAAGCATCCGTCTCGTCCGCCATGCCCCAGCAGGCAAAAACCGGGACCTGGGGAAACCCCGCGTATTTGAGCGCCTGGCGAAGAACGCCCAGATAGTTCGTCGCCCTGCATGCGCCGCAGGTCTGGAACAGCATGATGGAGGTGTGGTCCAGGTCGCAGTTCCCGGATTTCAGCGCGGCAATGAGCTGCCCGATGACCACGATGGCGGGATAGCACATATCGTTGTTGACATAGCGCAGCCCCAAATCAATCGCCGCCTTGTCGGGCATGGGAGGAATGACCATGTTGTAGCCGTGCTTCCAGAGCACCGTCCGAAGGAGGTCAAAATGAATCGGTGCCATCTGGGGAGCCAGAACCGTGTGGGTCTTCTTGCATTCCTCCGTAAACCTCGGCCGCTCGATGACGGGCACATCCTTGTAGGGAAGCGCCTTGCGCCTTGCCAGCGCCGCCATGAGGGAACGCAGACGGATGCGCGCCGCGCCGAGATTCGACACCTCGTCCAGCTTGATCATGGTGTAGATGCCGTCGTGGGCCTCGATGATCTCCTTCACCTGCCCCGTGGTCAGGGCATCCAACCCGCAGCCAAAGGAACTCAACTGTATGAGGGTGACATTCGGATGCTCTGCCGCAAACTGCGCTGCATGGTAAAGGCGGGCATGATAGCTCCACTGGTTGACGATTTTCAGTTTATGCGCCTTTACGGGCATATGGTAGACCGCGTCCTCGGAGAGAATCGGAAGCCCATAGGACTGTATCATCTCCGGAATGCCATGGTTGATTTCTGGGTCGATATGATAGGGACGCCCCACGAGAAGAATCGCCTGTTCCCCGGTTTCCCCAATCCGCGCAAGAAGCTCCTCGCCGTATTGCCGCACATCCCTCCGGTAATGCTCCAGCTCAAGATAGGCTGCCTCCACCGCTCCGTCGATTTCCTGCCGCGAAATCCCTTCCGGCGCGAACTCCTCGGCCAGACGCTCCGCCATGCGCTTCTTGTCATTGATAGGCAGGAAGGGCTGGAGGAACCGGATGCCCTTTTCCCTCAATACGTCCATATTGCTGCGGATGTTTTCCGCATAGGACGCCACGATGGGACAGTTGAAATGGTTGTCGGGGGAATGTTCCTCGTCCGCCATGTTGTAGGGCTCACAGGGATAGAAAATCTTCGTGGCGCCCTTCTCCACGAGATCCATGATGTGCCCATGGGCCAGCTTCGCCGGATAGCAAAGGGAGTCCGAGGGAACCGTCGCCATGCCCTTGTAATAGAGCTTCGCCGTGGATTTGCCGGAAAGCATCACCTGGTACCCCAGCGAGGTAAAAAAAGTGAACCAAAAGGGATAGTCCTCGTACATGTTGAGGGTACGGGGAATGCCCATCACACCGCGGGACGGATGCTCCAAGGGACGGTAATGTCCAAAAGCCCGCTCATATTTGTATTGATAGATATTCGGTGTCTTGTTTTCCTTTTTCTCCCCGCCGATACCGCGCTCGCAACGGTTCCCCGTGAAATATTTCCCTCCGTCGGGAAATTTCTGCATGGTGATGAGGCACTTGTTGCCGCAACCGCCGCAACGGTAGGAACTGGTCGCTACCTGAAAGTCCTCCAGCTCCTCCGCCGAAAGCAGGGTAGAGCTCTCCCGTCCCGATTCCAGCGACAGGATGGCCGCTCCATAGGCTCCCATGAGCCCCGCGATATCGGGACGAATGACTTCCTTGCCGAGAAGTTTTTCCATGGAGCGAAGAACAGCGTCATTATAAAAGGTGCCGCCCTGCACAACGATATGGTCGCCAAGTTCCGACACGTCCTTGAGTTGCATGACCTTGAACAGGGCGTTCTTGATGACCGAGAGGGCAATTCCCGCAGAGATGTCCCCCACCTCTGCGCCTTCCTTCTGCGCCTGCTTGACCTTCGAGTTCATGAACACCGTACAGCGCGTGCCAAGATCCACGGGAGCCTTGGCAGAAAGGGCTTTCCGGGCAAACTCCCCCGCCGTCATGTGGAGCCCTTGGGCAAAGTTCTCGATAAAGGAGCCGCAACCGGCAGAGCACGCCTCATTGAGGGTGATGTTGCCGATGCTGCCATCCTTGACGAAGAAACATTTCATGTCCTGCCCGCCAATGTCCATGACAAAGGTGACATCGGGACAGAATTCCTGGGCCGCCCGCAGATGGGCAAAGGTTTCCACCTCGCCGCCGTCCGCATGGATGGCGGCCTTCACGATGGACTCGCCATAGCCTGTGGTCATGACACCGGCAACATGGGCACCCTCCGGCAATGCCTTGTAAAACTCCCGCATCTCCCCCACGACAGTCCTCAGAGGGGAACCTTGATTGCTGCCATAGGACGTGTAGAGCAGTTCCTTGTCCCTGCCGATGGCAACGATCTTCGTCGTGGTGGACCCTGCATCGATTCCCACATGGACCGGGCCGGCATAGGAGGCCAAGTCCCCGCGCCTTACCTTGTTGCGCCCATGGCGCTCGCAAAAACGCGCATAGTCCGACTCATCCTCAAAAAGGGAAAAATCCGCCTGGCGGCTTTCCGTTGCCGCTGCTTCCCTTGCCCTTTCCATGCTGCGCTCCAGGTCGGAAACTCCGATGTCCTCCGTTTCCTCCGAGAGGGCAGCTCCTATCGCCACGAAGTAATTGCCGTCCTTCACCTGCACGACATGCCCGTCATCCAGGCCCAGCGTCTCGATGAAACGCTTCCTGAGCTCCGGCAGGAAATGCAAAGGCCCCCCCAGAAATGCCACATGCCCATGGATGGGCCTCCCTTGGGCAAGATTGCCGATGGTCTGGTTCACCACGGCCTGAAAGATGGACAAGGCGATATCCGCTTTCTCCGCCCCATCGTTCATGAGAGCCTGGATGTCCGTCTTGGCAAAGACCCCGCAACGGGAGGCGATGGTATAGATCTGCCTCCCCTTTTCCGCCAATGCATTGAGCCCCGGCGCATCCGTGGAAAGAAGCGCCGCCATATGGTCGATGAAGGAACCCGTGCCGCCCGCGCAGACACCGTTCATCCGCTGCTCCGGCGCATCGCCGAAATAGGTGATCTTGGCATCCTCACCCCCCAGTTCCACCACCGTGTCGGTATTCGGAATCAGGGACTTCACCGCCGAGGCGCAGGCAATCACCTCCTGCACGAAGGGTAGCCCGATGCGCTGGGCAATCCCCATGCCGGCAGAACCGGTAAGGGCAAAGGAAAATCTATGCTCCCCCACCACTTTTTTCAGTGCCGCCAGATTTTCATGCAAGGCATTGCCGATTTCAGAGAAATGGCGCGCATAGTTCTTGTAGACAATCTGCCGCTCCCGGTCCATGACCACCAGCTTGATTGTCGTAGAGCCTATGTCTATCCCTACATTAAATACAGAATCCATTGTCACACCACCCAGTGTCAGGATAAAACTTTATTGCATACCAAAGAAAGAGCCACTTTCAGACTCATTCCATATTTTAACGCAAGTGCCATGTCCTTGCAAGGTATTTGTTGCAAAAAGCAGGGGTTCACAGAGCAAACACGCTCTGGAACCCCTTGTTTTCTTCTATCTCAATAATGTTGCATCGCAGGATCAGACGAGCCCATGCACCATCATGACATCGGCAACCTTCTTGAATGCCGTGATGTTGGCACCTGCCACCAGATCATCCGGGTCAGCATAGGCCTCGGCGTTCTTCTTGGCCGACTCGTAGATGTTCTTCATGATGCCGTTGAGCTTCCCATCCACTTCCTCGAAGGTCCACTGGAGACGCTCGGAATTCTGCGCCATTTCCAATGCGGAGGTGGCAACGCCGCCGGCATTTGCCGCCTTTGCAGGAGCAAAGAGGATCTTGTTCTGCTGGAAGTAAGCGATGGCATCCAGCGTCGAGGGCATGTTGGCACCCTCGCCCACGGCCTGTACGCCATTGGCAACGAGAGCCTTTGCGCTCTCAAGGTCGATCTCGCTCTGGGTAGCGCAGGGCAGTGCGATGTCGCACTTCACCGTCCATACGTCCTTGCAGCCCTCATGGTACTCTGCCTTCGGATGGGTTGCGGCATACTCCTTGATGCGGCCGCGACGAACCTGCTTGATCTCCTTAACGGCATCGAGATCGATGCCGTCCGGGTCATACACATAGCCGTTGGAATCGGAACATGTGACAACCTTCGCGCCGAAGGTCTGTGCCTTCTCAATGGCATAGGTCGCCACATTGCCGGAGCCGGATACAACCACAGTCTTTCCCTTCAGGTCGATTCCCTTGGCATCCAGCATGTTCTTCACGAAGTACAGGAGGCCATAGCCCGTGGCTTCCGTGCGCGCAAGGCTGCCCCAATAATCGACGCCTTTGCCCGTGAGAACACCGGCATCATAGGAGTCGCGGATGCGCTTGTACTGTCCGAAGAGATATCCGATCTCACGGCCGCCAACGCCGATATCCCCTGCCGGAACATCCACATTTGGCCCGATATGGCGCACGAGCTCCGTCATGAAGCTCTGGCAGAAATGCATGACCTCATTGTCGGACTTGCCCTTCGGGTCGAAATCCGAACCGCCCTTGCCGCCTCCGATGGGCAGTCCCGTCAAGGCATTCTTGAATACCTGCTCGAAGGCAAGGAATTTCAGGATGCTGAGGTTGACGCTGGGATGGAAGCGCAGCCCTCCCTTATAGGGGCCAATGGCGCTGTTCATCTGCACGCGATAGCCGCGATTGATCTGGATCTCGCCCTTGTCGTCCTGCCAGGGAACACGGAAGGTGATGATGCGTTCAGCCTCGATCATGCGCTCCAGGATCTTCGCTTCCTTGTACTGCGGATTCTTCTCCAAAAGCGGCACAACCGTGGTGAGGACTTCCTTGACCGTGTTTTGGAACTCTTCCTGGTCCGGGTCCCTCTTCTTCACCAAATCCAATACATCCTGCACATACTGTTTCATATCTGCCAAATCAATCTCCCCTTACCTGTCAAATTTGGAAACCATCTTCCATGGTTTCCCCACACATACATCCGTCCTCTGTCAGAAAATTTATTAATATAATTTATCTTCAAAAGACTATGTTATTATACTACAATATAGTCCTGCAACACAAGGAAAGATGGCAATAGAATCATGTATACAATTTTGCATACTATGGTTTCATGGCAGTTCCTGCACCTATTCCTTCCTGACAAGCTTCACGCAAACCTCCACGGAGCTGGTATTCGGGAACATGTCCACGGGCTGCACCTTGACGGCCTGATAGCTCAACTCGTCAAGAATCGCGATGTCTCTCGCAAGGCTTGCGGGATTGCAGGACACATAGACGATTCTTTGGGGCTCCATGGCAGCAAAGGTCTTCAGGACAGTCGGCGTGCAACCTGCCCGGGGCGGATCGACCACCACCACATCGGGCCTTATCCCCTGCCGGTAGAGCCTCGGCATGACCTGGGTGGCATCGCCCACGATGAACTCCGCATTGCGGACATTATTGTCCCTGGCATTCTTTTGCGCGTCGAGAATAGCAGGCTTCACGATCTCGATCCCATAGACCTTCTGCGCCTTCTGCGCCAGGAACAGGGTGATGGTTCCCGTGCCGCAATAGGCGTCGATGACGACTTCGCCGCCGGTCAGGTCTGCATATTCCAAAGCCTTGCCGTAAAGGACTTCTGCCTGGCTCGTGTTGACCTGAAAGAAAGATCGCGGAGAAATATGAAAGACAAGACGCCCAATGCTGTCGAGAATCGTCGGCTTGCCCCAGAGCAGCCTTGTGTCCCTTCCCATGATGACATTGTTGCGGTAGGTCTGGATGTTCTGATGGATGCTCACAGCCTTTGGCAACTTCGCCCGAAGCAGCTTGATGAATTCCTTTTCCCTCGGCAGCTGCTTCGTGGCAGTGACGAGAACCACCATGATTTCCCCGTTCGTTCCCACACGCCCCACCACGTGGCGCAGGACACCGCTGTGCCTGTCCTCGTTGTAGACGGGAATATTGAGCTTCCCGACGATCTCCCGCACGGCATTGACCACCTCGTTATTGCCCTCCCTTTGGATATGGCAGTCCGTGGTGTCGATGATCTCATGGCTTCCCTGGGCAAAACAGCCGATTGCCACATTCCCCTTCCGACGCCCGACAGGGAACTGCATCTTGTTTCGGTAGTTCCATGGAGATGCGGCACCGATAACCGGCTCCACGAACAGATCCGGCTGCTTGCCGATGCGGGCCATCGCATCGATGACCTGCTGCCGCTTCGCCCTGAGCTGCGCCATGTAATCCAGATGCTGCAGCTGGCAGCCGCCGCAACGTCCATAAATTTTGCAGATGGGAGGAACACGGTCCCTGCTCTCCCGCAGAAGCTCTTTGATGCGCCCCTTA
>JAFSWY010000083.1 GCA_017444295.1 Selenomonadaceae bacterium
AGCGAGGCAGACAACCAGGCGATTCTTTCCGTGGCCAGAAGCAAGGCGAAACAGGGGAAGAAACATATTGTTTCCACGGCATTTGAACATCATGCCGTGCTTCACACGCTGAAAAAGCTGGAGAAGGAGGGCTTTGAGGTCGATCTCCTGGATGTCCATGAGAACGGGATGATTTCCCCGGAGCAGGTGGCCAAGGCCATCCGGAAAGATACCTGTCTTGTCACCACGATGTATGCCAACAACGAGATCGGCTCCATCCTCCCCATCGCCGGGATTGGGGAGGTCTGCCGGGAGCGCGGGGTGCTTTTCCACACAGATGCCGTGCAGGCGGCGGGGCATCTCCCCATTGATGTGCAGAAGGAAAACATCGATCTCTTGTCCCTGTCGGGACATAAATTTCATGGGCCGAAGGGCACCGGCATCCTGTATGCGAAAAAAGGCGTCCCGCTTCTGAACCTTATCGAGGGTGGCGCCCAGGAGCGAGGCAAACGGGCCGGTACGGAAAATGTTCCCGCCATCGTGGGCATGGCAGCTGCCTTCGAGGAGGCCTGCGCGAATATGGAAGAGGACACGCGCAAGGTGGCGGCCATGCGGGGGCGGCTGATAGAAGGATTGTCCAAAATCCCCCATAGTGCCTTGAACGGGGATACGGAAAGAAGACTGCCGGGCAATGTCAATTTCTGCTTTGAGGGAATCGAGGGGGAGAGCCTGCTGCTGCTCCTGGATGATCGGGGCATTTGCGCATCTTCAGGCTCGGCCTGCACATCGGGTTCCCTGGATCCCAGCCATGTGCTTTTGTCCATTGGCCGGCCTCACGAGGTAGCCCATGGGTCCCTCCGACTCTCCCTTTGTGCGGATAACACCGAGGAAGATGTGGATAAGATCCTGCAAGCCGTTCCGGAAGTCGTATCTTACCTCAGGAGCATATCCCCGTTGTGGAAGGAAAAGGTAAGCGGAGAGCGTTCGTTTTTGTTGCCAGAGTGAAAAAGAGAGGATGGATAGAAAATGGCATTGTATAGTGAAAAAGTGATGGATCATTTCCGTCATCCCAGGAATGTGGGAAGCATGGAGGACGCCGATGGGATTGGCGAAGTGGGAAATGCGAAGTGCGGCGATATCATGAAGATCTACCTGAAGATACGGGATGACCGGGTGGATGATGTGAAGTTTGAGACCTTCGGATGCGGTTCGGCCATCGCATCGAGCTCCATGGCAACGGAAATGATCAAGGGCAAGCCCCTCGCCGAGGTATTGGAACTGACCAACAAGGCAGTGACCGAGGCTTTGGACGGGCTTCCTGCCCACAAGCTGCACTGTTCCGTACTGGCGGAACAGGCCATCCAGGCGGCGGTCAATGATTACTATGCCAAGTCAAAGGCTGCAGGCTGAATTTTTTCGGTATCCGAAGAATATGGCGCATGGTTTCTCCACCATGCGCCTTGATTTATGAAGGCAAGACATCTTGTCGAGACAGAAAGGACGAGAGATTATGAAAGATTTCACACTGGAAGTCCATGGGGGGCATTCCTACGATCAGACAGGCGCCATCAGCGAACCCATCTACCTTTCTGCCACGTTTCGCCATCCGGGATTCGGGCAGAGCACCGGCTATGACTATGGACGGGTGGCGAATCCGACACGGAACGCCTTGGAAAGATCCATTGCCTTGCTGGAGAAGGGCGGGCGGAGCTGGGCTCTTTCCTCCGGCATGGCGGCCATCAATCTGGTCATGATCTTGCTGGATTCGGGAAATCATGTACTGTTGTCAGAGGATCTTTATGGCGGAACGGTGAGGCTGGCCAATGAGATCTATGGGCATTATGGCGTTGAATTCGAGTATATCGACACAACAGATTTGGATCTGGTGCGTCGGAAAATGCGTCCCAACACGCGGATGATCTTCATTGAGACGCCATCGAATCCCATGATGCATATCAGCGACATTGAGTCGCTCTCCGGGATTGCTCATGAGAAAGATGCCTTGCTGGTGGTGGACAATACCTTCCTTTCACCCCATTTCCAGAAACCGCTGACACTTGGGGCGGATATCGTGGTGCATAGCGGCACAAAATACATCTGTGGCCACAATGATGTCATAGCGGGCTTCCTTGTGGTGAAGGATGGGGAATCGAGCCTTGCAGAGCGCATTGAGCTTTTGGTGAAGTCCGAGGGGCCGAACCTTTCCAGCATGGATGCCTGGCTGATGCTTCGCAGCTTGAAGACTCTCGGGCTGAGGGTGGAGCGACAGGCAGGGAATGCCTTGGCGATTGCCGAATGGCTGAGGACGCAACCACAGGTGACACAGGTCTGCTACCCCGGACTTTCCTCGCATCCTGGCTTTGTCCTGCAGCAAAGGCAAGCCACGGGAAACGGCGGCATGATCTCCTTCAAGTTAACTTCCCCGCAACTGGCGAAGGGGATGCTGGGGAGACTGAAGCTCATTGCCTTTGCGGAAAGCCTTGGCGGGGTGGAGAGCCTTCTGACCTATCCCATTGCCCAGACACATGCGGAAATGCCGAGAGAGTTGATTGCCCGCACCGGGCTGGATGATACTCTTTTGCGCCTTTCCGTTGGCATTGAGGATGTGGAGGATTTGAAGGAGGATCTGCTGCAAGCAATGCAGGGATGAACCGATGGGAAGCTTGCTGAAGCTATTGCGCGTCGGGCAGAAAGGACGGAATCCGTATGAAAAATCCCTTGCGCTATCAGATTTCCGAATATGACTGTGGCCCTACTTCGCTCTTGAACGCCTTGAGTTTTTTGTTCGAGCGCGAAGAAATCTCGCCGGAAATCATTCGCAACATCATGCTTTACTCTTTGGATTGCTATGAGAGGGGAGGAACCTTGGGGAAGAGGGGGACTTCCCGTATGGCCATGATGTTTCTCTCAAATTGGCTGGATGGTGTCGGGAGCATGGGCATCCTTCCCGTTGCAAGCCGTTACTTGTCCGGCGATGCCGTATACATGGGGAAGGGCAGCCCCGTGGTGGAGGCCCTGCATCGGAAGGGCGTTGCCGTGGTGCGGTTGAATTTCGATGGCGAGCACTATGTCCTGCTCACAGGAGAGCAGGATGGAAATATTTATTTGTTTGACTCTTACTGCCTGGAACATGGTCTGGAAGACAAGGCCATCAAGAGCGTGGGGGAACACCCCAAGGAATATAACCGCATCGTTCCCTTTGGATGCTTCAACCGCGAAACCGAGGAGCCTTACGCCCTGGGCAGTGTGGACAATCGGGAAGCCGTTCTTATTTTCAATCGCAGGACCATGCTCACGGCAGATAATACGATTGAGTATTTCATATAAAATATACTTTTTATATATGTATTGACATTTTTTGTGCACCATGGTACAATTTGGCCAATAAACACACATACCTAGTATGTTTATAATTTGTTTAGGGCGTGTTGAAAAACGGAAACTGTGCGCTACAGCGAGACAGTTTTTCGTATGACAAGGAAGCGAACCCGCAGTCGTAGCAGAGCTACGTCAAGGGTTCGTTGACGCAGACAGACGGAAAAATGGCCGCTGTAGTGCGCA
>JAFSWY010000084.1 GCA_017444295.1 Selenomonadaceae bacterium
CCGCAAGAGAAAGCTGCTGGAGAAGCAGTAGGAAGGGAAGTAGCGCATGATGGCAGTGGGGAGTGTCGAGGTGCCCCAGGAGGCCTTCATGGCCATCCTGAAAATCGACTGATGCGCTGGGGCATTTACGTCCATATTCCCTTCTGCCGCCGGAAGTGCTTTTACTGCGATTTTCCCTCCTATGCGGGCAGGGAGGGATATATGGCGGACTATGTAGAGGCCCTGTGCCGCGAGATTGCGGCGCAGGGCTCCTTGTATCGGGGGCGCTGGGGAACGCCGGCCACCGTCTACATGGGCGGGGGAACTCCCACCGTCCTGCCGATGGAACTGATGGAGCGGATCCTTTGCGCCTTGGGGGAACTCGTTCCCTCCGTGGAGGAATTCACCGTGGAAGCGAATCCCGGGACGGTGGACGGGGAATACCTGGAGCTTCTGCGGCATCACGGAGCCAATCGCTTGAGCCTTGGGGTGCAGTCCTTTGACGACCATCTTCTCAAAGGCATCGGGCGCATCCATACGGGCGCGGAGGCGAAGCGTGCCGTGGCCTTGGCGAGGGAGGCGGGATTTGAAAACATCAGCCTCGACCTCATCTACGGGCTGCCGGGACAGTCCCTTGCGTCCCTGCGCGAAAGCATGGCGGCAGCCGTTGCCCTGGATGTGCAGCACATCTCCGTCTACGGGCTGCAAGTGGAGGATGGCACGGTGTTCGCCCGCCAAAGGGAGATGGGGAAGCTGGAGCTTCCGGGAGAGGACTTGGAGGAGGCCATGTATGACTGCATGGTGTCGGAACTGCCGAAGCATGGCTATGTCCGCTACGAGATATCGAATTTCGCCCGTGCAGGCCATGAAAGCCGGCACAATCTGGGCTATTGGCAGGATGTTCCCTATCTTGGCCTGGGGGCGGCGGCCCATTCCTATCTCGACGGCAGGCGTTGGGAGAACACTGCGGACCTTGGGGAATACGTCGGGTGCATGAAGCGGGGGGAATCGCCCTCGCGGGAAGAAAGCAGGCGCACGAGGGAAATCGCCATGGAGGAATTCGCCTTTCTTGCCCTGCGTACCGCCCGGGGAATCGACAGGGAGGCATTTCGCCGGAAGTTCGGCTGCACGTTGGAATCCGTCTACGGGACGGTGGCAAGCCGTTTGGAAGAAAAGGGGCTTTTGCGGGACAGCGGGGAAGGTGTCTGCCTTACGGAACTGGGCATGAAACACGGGAATGCGGTATTTGGGGAGTTTTTGCTGACGTGATGCCGGCAGCCGTTGGAAAAACCTGAATCTTTATGTTCGCATGTTTTTTGAGAAAATGGGGGAGATTTGGCAATATAATAGGAATGATTGACGAGCGTGTGCCGAAGTCAAAGGGCGAGGCTGGCGGGAATATATGCCCTTGTGGAAGAAGAGCTCGAAAGGGGGATTTTATGGCAATGAAAAATTTCATCTGCGATATTTTGAAAAAGAAGGCAATCCTGGTTTTGCTTGCGACAACAATCTGTGTTTTGCAAGGAGGTGTGACGTATATTGGCGGCAATACGGGGAATGTCGTATATGCGTCGGCCTTGGAGGAGCTGGATGGCATACATTTTTGGAAGGGGGACAGAAACTATCCCGTCTATGCTGCCGGAAACCAATTTGGCAGTGCCTTAGATTTGAGTTCTGCCTATGTCGTTTCCGATGATGGAGAAGAGCTCATCATTGCGGTTTCGGAGGTTTCCATCAATTACGCGGAGGACAGGCTCGTGGACGTGGGGCGTATGACCTTCAAGGAAGACAGGAGGCACGGGATTGCCCATTATTGCCATGAGAAAAGCGGCATATGCAAAAGAGTGAAAAAAGAAGGCCCCAATGACTGGATGAATGATGTTTATTACTATTTGAAAACGGCTCTGGAGAAGAATTGAGGGAATCAAATCATGCAAAGGAGAGTGGAATATGCAAGCAATTCTTTTTGATACGCGCTCCATTCAGCGGTACATTTTTTCCGCCGGTTCGTGAGATGTTTCCGAAAGCCTGAGGCTTGCCTTTGCCGTGTCACCGGTATTTCACCCGCGACTGTCCCAGCCCATGCCCTGTGAGCCTCCCGACACCGGAGAACACCGAAAATTGGGCGAGAAGCAGGAGAAGCTGCTGCTGTTCTTGGGGGAGATGGGCGGTTTCATAGCTGAACTCCCCTTCAAAGGCGAGGACACCACGGTCTTCTTTGAGGAAGACCGTCCGGCTCCTTCCCTGCCATTTGCGGGGAAGGAGCTCATTTGCTGTCGTGCAGATTTCCTGCCGGTTCAGGGCAAGGGGCATATCGCAGAGAAGCCATTTGTCTGCAAGAGAACCAAAGATATATTCGGGCATGGGCCATGGATAGTCCCGGTTGAAATAGCGGAAGGAGACAGGGGAACGGAAAGAAAAGGTGATATCGCGAATGTGGGGAATGGCGAGGCAGACAGCAATCAAATCCTCCTCTGACAGGATGCCGGATTCCGGGTGCTCCTCAGGGGACATGCAGCATTCCGCTATTTCCAGGGAAAGGGTGCCGACGCGCACGGAAGTTCCGGGCCGGATGGCATGGAGGCACCAGACGAGCATCTCGTTTAGCGCGGTGACACGCCATTCGAGCATCCTGCCTTCCTCGATCTGCATGAAGTTTCGCTCCTGCTTCACGGGGCTGCCAAGAATTTTCAGCTCGGACACGGTGAAGGGTTTCTGTGTCTTGCCAGTTTTTCAACAAAATATACTATAAACTCTTTTCGACCACAGCTTTCCTTGGACGGCCTCGTTTGCCAGGCAGGACTTTCTTGGAAGTACAGGTTCCATCGCATCCTTTCGGTGGCTCAACGTCAAAGGCTTCACAAATCAAGCGTTGCTTGGCGACAAACGGGGTTATGTGTTCTTTGCGGCCAGTATGCTGGATGCTCCGAATGGGACGCATCTCATCAAGGATTTCCAGACTGGATACAAACTTGTCACGCAGGCAGGTAGACTTCCAGATATGCCGTACATAGGAACTCAGGATCATGGATACAAACAGGATGAACCGTCTTCCTGTAGCACCTTCTTCCGACCAGGTATCCTGCCTGTTGGCATGAAGCTGCCCCTTCATCTGCTCGAAATATTTTTCCTGTTCATCG
>JAFSWY010000085.1 GCA_017444295.1 Selenomonadaceae bacterium
ATGTGGGCGGCGGTGATGGCCTTGCCTAAACTTTCCTTGGATGCTCCAATCCTGGCACAGGAGAAAATGGCCGATGCTGTTTTTCGCATGACCGTGCACTGTTCCGGCATTGCTGATCAGGCACAGCCCGGAAATTTTGTTCAGATACGTCTTTTGGGAGGGGATATCCTCCTGCGCCGTCCCCTTGGCATTGCGGAGGCCAATGCCGAAAAGGGAACGCTCACCTTCATCTATCGCGTCCTGGGAAAGGGAACCTCGGCGTTTTCCAATCTTTGCCCCGATGACAAGGTGAATGTTTTGGGGCCCTTGGGGCATGGGTTCTCCAAAAATTTCAAGAGACCCCTGATTGTCGGTGGGGGCATGGGACTTTCCCCCTTGCTTTTCTATGCCAAGGCCATGGGGAAGAAGGCGGATGTCCTCATGGGCGGAAAGACTGCCTCGGAGATGTTCTGGGCAAAGCTGTTTGAGCCTCATGTATCCAAGGTATATATCACGACGGATGACGGATCTCTTGGCACAAAGGGCTTTAACGTATACCTTCTGCCGCAGCTTTTGGAAAAGGGTCCCTATGATGCGGTTATCGTATGCGGGCCGGAAATCATGATGCGAAAGACTGCAGGCCTGGCAAGGGAGGCGGGGATCTCCTGCCAGGTATCCCTGGAGAAGCGCATGGCCTGCGGCCTTGGCGCATGTCTTTCCTGCTCTGTTGATGCAACGGACGGCACCCGCAGGAAGGTCTGCAAGGACGGCCCGGTGTTCTGGGCGGAGGAGGTGTTCTGATGGATGATGGGCGGCTGAAAACCGAGCTTGCGGGAATTCCCATGAATACCCCTGTTCTCACGGCATCGGGTACCTTCGGCTTCGGTGAGGAATTCGCCGATTTTGTGGATCTCTCCCGTTTGGGCGGCGTCATGGTCAAGGGAACCACCTTGAAACCAAGGCGGGGAAATGGCGGCGTGCGTATCACGGAAACCCCTTCCGGCATGCTCAACTGCATCGGACTGGAGAATCCCGGCGTGGAGGTCTTTCTGCGGGAAATCCTGCCACGGATTTCCAAGCATCATATGAATGTCATCGTCAATATCTCTGGCAGCACGGTGGAGGAGTACGGCATCCTTGCAGAGATGCTGGATGTTCCGGGGGTTGCGGCCATTGAGCTCAATGTGTCCTGCCCCAATGTGAAGGAGGGCGGCATCGTCTTTGGCACGGATCCGAAGGCTGCATCCGATGTGGTAAGGACGGCGAAGAAGTGGACGAAAAAAACCGTCATATTGAAGCTATCCCCGAATGTCACGGATATTGTGCTCATGGCAAAGGCCGTGGAAGAGGCGGGAGCCGATGCCATTTCCCTCATCAATACTCTCATGGGCATGGAGATCAACATCCATACATGGAAGCCAACCCTTGGCAATATCACAGGGGGGCTTTCCGGTCCCTGCGTCAAGCCCGTGGCATTGAGAATGGTGTGGCAGGTGGCGCGGCAGGTGAAGATTCCCGTCATTGGCATGGGAGGGATTGCCTCCTGGCAGGATGCCGTGGAGTTTTTCCTGGCAGGTGCCAGCGCGGTGGCTGTGGGAACGGCGAATTTCGTCCATCCCGGTGTTACCATGGATATCATTCAAGGATTGGAAAAATATCTTCAGGAGAAAGGTCTCGCGAATATCCGCGAGCTGGTCGGGAAAGTGGAATGCGGATGAGGGAGCGTGGAGAATATGTACGATGATCGGCTGATTTTGGCCTTGGATGTACATGCCATGGAAGATGTAAAATCCCTTGTGGAAACCCTGGGAGACAGTGTGACCCACTACAAGGTAGGGATGGAGCTTTTCTATAGTGTGGATGCGCCTGTGGGCACAACAATCAAGGTGTCGTACGTAGGCTTTAAGCCTCAGAGCCTGAAGGGAAG
>JAFSWY010000086.1 GCA_017444295.1 Selenomonadaceae bacterium
GATAGCCCCTATATTTTCCCGGGCTTCCATGGCAGTTTCGAGCTAACGAAAACAACGTCTTGCAGGATGCGTTTCCCGCAAGACGTTGTTTGCCTTTACAGAAGGAAATAAAAACACAATGTTCGCACACAGTATGGCAGAACAGCTTTCTCTATGGAAAGGACTATCGCTATACCCTGACCTATCCCACCTCCCATGTCACCTATTACCCCGGCGCAGAGGTCTTCGCCCTGAAGATGATTTTCAGCATGAAGGACGGGCGAGTCCTGGGGGCACAGGCCATTGGGAAAGCGGGCGTAGACAAGTGCATCGACACGGTTGCCTCCGTTCTCCAGTTTGACGGAACAATCTACGACCTCATCGACTTGGAGCTTTCCTATGCGCCTCCCTTCGGCGCAGCCAAGGCTCCCCTTAATATGGCGGGCTACTATGCGGACAACATTCTACAAGGTTTGGCAGATCCCCTCCGTCCCGATGAACTCGCTCGGGAGATAGAGCAGGGAGCGCAGATCATCGACCTCCGCTCTCCGGCGCTTTACCAAGGAGGGCATATCGAGGGAGCGGTGAACATTCCGACGGAACAGCTTCGGGACAATCTGGACAAACTGGACAGGGATCGCACCATCCTCTTGGCCTGCAAGACGGGGCTCAACGGCTATTTCATGGAGCGGATGCTCACCCAGCGCGGCTTCAAGGCCAGAAATCTCATGGGAGGATGCGCATATCTGGCGGCATTTAAGGAGCGGCAGACGAAACATCAATGAACGGGAGCGAAAGCCATGATAGAAAATTTGCAGTTCCATCACGAGGCCAATCGGATTTATGCGGAGGATGACAGCGGCAAAATGATCGCGGAGATTGTGTTCCCGGAGAGCAGTCCTGGTGTCTGTGAAATCGTGCATACCTATGTCGATGACAGCTTGCGCGGCAGGGGCGTTGCCGGAAAGCTCATGGAGCTTGCTGCTTCTGCCATCGAAGGGCAAGGGAAGAAAGTCACGGCATCTTGTTCCTATGCCATGAAATGGCTGGCCAAGAAAGAGGGCATTGACTTGAAGATTGGGCCTGCTTGTGGGGTTTTGGGACACCGGCCATGAAAAAATAGCGCAGGGCTTCGGCTCTGCGCTATTTTTTATGCTTGCAAGCAGGAATACCACATTTGATGGTAGAACTAAGCTTAAGACGGCTTTCGTGGATTAGCTTTCTCATGGACGGGAAAGTGACCGATAAATGCACAAGGGAGTAAATTGCAATATGGAAATAAGACAACTTACGGCGGAACACGATGCTGCCGTTGCGGCATTGATCCGCAAAAATCCGCAAAAATCTGCAAGCATATCCCTTGTTTCGTCTTTGAAATCCATAGTATAATTTTCATTACAAATATTTTGCAACTGATACATGAGGAGGTTTTAACATGTTGCCGGAAAAATTCTTTGATTGCAGACGTTATAGATTTGGACGGGAGAGGTATCACCATGCTGGTTGACATAACATTGAAAATAACACCGAAGATGACCAAGGACGCCCAAGGCAATCTTAAAAAGGCTCTTGTGGGGCATCTGGGGACGCACTTTGATGTCATGAACAAGGAGTTTCCGTTGGAATATACACGCCGACAGGGCATTGTTTTTGATGTCACCGCCGTGGCGGAGCGGGATATTGGTATCGAAGATATAGCGATGGATTCCGTGGAGAAGGGCATGTTTGTGGCATTTTATACCGGATACATCGAGAAAGTTGCCTATGGGAGCAAGGAATATTTCGCCTCCCATCCGGCATTGTCGCCCAAGCTGATAGATGCTCTTTTGGAAAAAGAAGTGTCCATCATCGGCATTGACTGCGCCGGAGTCCGCAACGGGCAGGAGCATACACCGATGGATCAGCACTGCGCCGACCACAGCGTATTTATCGTGGAGAACCTCTGCAATTTGAAGGAGGTTGTGGGAAACTGCGTCATCAACACCTATCCGATGAACTATGCCGAAATGACGGGGCTGCCTTGCCGGGTGGTGGCGGAGAAATGAAAAGTAAGTGAAAAGTACGTTTTGACCAGAAATATATTGACATATCGAAAAAAGAAGATATAATAAGAGCATGGACACATTGGAAATCTACAAGGCATTGGCTAACGAGACACGGCTGAACATCATGGCGTGGCTGAAGGAGCCGGAGAAGCACTTCCCGCCCCAGGGACTGCACCTGCCGGATGGAAGCAAATGGACAGGAGGCGTTTGCGTAGGCAGCATACAGGACAAGGCAGGCATCTCCCAATCCACCGTTTCCCATTACCTTGACATGCTCCAGAGGGCAGGGCTGCTCACATCGGAGCGTATCGGCAAGTGGACCTACTACCGCCGCAATGAAGAATGTATCCAAAAACTGGCGGATTTTATCAAGAACGAGCTGTAAACTCCACAGAGACGAGCAGGGAAACCTGCTTTTTTCTGGGCATAATATATCTACAAAAAGCGAATTGTGAATTAAAGAAAGGGGAACCATCATGCACTTTGCCAGCACCGTTGTGCGCCCACCTTATGAGGCGAACAGCGTTTATTTACAGATTACTTCCGGCTGCTCCCATAATGCCTGCAAGTTCTGCACCTATTACAAGGATGCGCCTTTCTGCGTCTCGCCCTTGGAGGAAATCAGGGAAGATTTGCAGGAACTTAAGGATACCGGCTATTCCTTCCCCCGCATTTGGCTGCAGGGGGCAGATCCCTTCCTGCTCACCTACGATAAACTCAAGACCGTGGCCGAGCTTATCCACGAATATCTGCCCTTTGTGCAATCCATCGGTGGCTATGGTCGTGTGGACAGCGTAAAGAACAAGACGGTGGAACAGATAAAAAGCCTCAAAGTCATGGGCTATAATAAACTGGTCTTTGGCATCGAATCCGGGGACGATGCAGTATTGAAGCGCATGAACAAAGGCTATGAGGCGAGGGAAATTGTCGAGCAGCTTGGGAAGCTCACTCAGGCCGATATGGACTACGCCGTAATTTTTCTCAGCGGTCTGGGCGGGCATGGCTACGGCCTTTCCCATGCCGTCAAAACAGCAGAGGTGCTAAACCAGCTTACCCCCTTCCGTGTCATGGCGGCAGGGCTGACGCTGTTTCCCGATACGCCCTTGATGGAGGACGTGCGAAACGGCTCCTTCGTAGAGGCAACAGAGGCAGAGCGAATCAGGGAATTGCAGACGTTCCTTGAGAATCTCGGCTCTATAAGTTTTCTTGTGGGATTATCACACAAGGGCATAATGGTTCAGTAATCAAATTTGCGAGACCTGCTGTACGGGATACGTCCATGGCGACTGGCATCAACTAGCTTTAGAAAAAAATACTCATCATCTGGGTAACCGTAACCATGCCGACGTATTTCTTTAATGTGTCCATTGATGCCCTCCATTTTACCTGAGGAAATCGGATACCTAGCATATCCTGTAATTCCGGACATGTGGCTTTCGAGAAGATTGGCAAACCAAAGCATATGCTTGTTATGTGACCGTCGGCATTCCAATATGGCCTTATCCAGTACCGCCTTCATCGATTCAGGCGTGTCTTGCTCATAGGCTTCAGCCAAGCACTCCTTGACTATATCTATCCTAAAGAGCAGCTCGTTCTCCAGAATTAGTTCATTGTAGCGAATGAGATTGCCGTCCTTGCGCCTTAGAGGGCGCAGCTTAAAGATACCACTTCCCTTACGCCTCACCTTGGATTCACGGGCTTTCTGGTCCTTATCCTTTAGTGTCTCTCTTTTTGCTGTCAGTATGTGTCTGCCCTTCTTCAACTGCGCAGCTCCCTCTTTGTTACCTTCAGCCAGCAATCTCTTTTGTTCCTCGATTCGGATGGGCGCTATGACCTTCTCGTTGAAGTTCTTTACGATATGGAAATGGTCGAAGACAATCTGCAGATGCGGGCAGCGCTCCTGGAAGGCCTCCTGGAAGTCAGAGTTCATGTCACAGGCAACCGCTACGACACCCTTCATCCAGTCCAGACCAACGTGCTCGATGAAGTCATAGACCACCTGTTTCTTCTTGCCCTCGGAAATCCAGAGAATATGGCCTGTCACAAGGTCGATGATGTGAGTAGCAAATATGTGGCCGGTGTGCAACTTGAACTCGTCTATGGCCAGAAACTTGGCCTGGTGCTCGGGCTTAACAAGCTTTCTGCCGTCCTCTGTTTCCTCTGTATACAGTTCCTGCAGACGCTTCTTGTCAATGTCCTTGACAATACCCCTGCCAACGCCTGTCATTTCGGCGATGTCTTTCAGCGTATACTTGTTTCTCGCCAGCAGGTCTCTGATGTATTTCTCCAGCTGTTTTGTGATGCGATGCCCGTCGGCCTGGAACGGCACCGGCTGGTAGCAGGAATGGTGGCATGAAGGGCAGTAATATTGCGTCTTGGCAAATTTGACCAGGCTGATGGCGTTGCCATGTGGCAAATGCCACAACTGACGCATGGTATGGCTGCTATTGACGTGCATGATGCTACCGCAATGCTCGCATATCCTGTCAGACGGCAACTCGTCCAAGTCGCCAAGATGACAGTAGACAGTGCGTCCTGTATAATCTTGCAGCGTATCCGTGCGGACATTGTGGAAGCCTGTGAGCGTATTCGGTATCAGCAGATACTCCGGTTGTGAGACTGGCTCAGACGGCATCTGTGAGATGGGCTGGTTGTTTTTGTCGAAGAGAGGCAGTTGTTCAAAGTCAGCACATGATGTATAATTCAAGGCAGGGAATCTCCTTTGTTTTGGATTGTTCATCGTGAAGGGTCAACAATCCAATGATAAGGGAGGTTCCTTTTTTTGACAAATGTTAATTTACTGCTATATTGGGGTGCAAGTCAGAATCCCACAAGAAAACGGACTGAACCAAAATCTCTCCATATCTACGATAATGGACGCAACCAATGCCTCCATTATCACGCCGATTTACGGCAAACTGCCGGAAGACAAGCAGAAACTTATTGACACGTTACAGAAAATTTTTGACAAATTTGGAGAAACTGGACTCAGGGCAAGACGTGATGGGCTATGGGCCATTTGATGTGCAATTCGTTGAATTTCTACCATTGCCTATGCCGATGAGAAACAGCGATGCGACAAAAGAGAGCAAAAGAAACGGTTCAAGCATAAGCCTTCTTCCAAAAAGTTTTTGCATATACCGAAAGTATAGCATCATAGAGCGCTTCACGCCAGAGGTCGGCAAAAAAGGCTGTTGTACCAGATGGTACAACAGCCTTTTTCAAATGTCATGCGTTTCTTCCATAACGATGCCGCATTTGATGGCAGCGTCCCTTATGTCCCTTGTGCTCAGCCGAGCATACTTCATGTTTTTCCGTCGATGCTTGCCTAATCTTCGAGCAATCCATGTGAAAACGAAACAGCGATAGGAGCTATGATGCATCGCCGAAATGCTCCAGTGCCTTGGAGAAGTCCTGCACCACCTCCAATGTGCCGAGGTAATCTCCTGCCGTGTCACGGACGGCAAAATATTGGACGCTGACGGGCTTCCCCTTGATTTTTTTCCATACTTCCATGGAATCGCGCTTTCCCGTTTTGAAATCCTCCAAAAGCCGGTGGATGACAGGCACTACCTCGGCGGGGTGGCAATTTTCCACCCGGCCACCGAGGGCAGAGCGGGGGCGCTCGAAAATCCTGCCCTCATTGACGAAGAAGCGGAAAATGTCATCCTTGTCAATGAAGGTGATATCCACGGGCAGAAGGGACAGAATGCCATAGAGTGCCGGAACACTCACTTCGCCGGTGGGCAGATGTATCATCCCCTGCTCGGCGAGTGCCTTCTGTTCTTCGGCAATTTCCTTCTGTACCCAGATTTCTCCATCTTCCCATGGGGGAGCATCGGCGAGGAATGCATTGCCAAAGACCAATGTATCCCGATATACCATGAACCATTCCTCTTCCGTGAAATAACGGAGTGTTAAAGGGAAAAGAATCTTTTCTTCCTTGTAGATCATCTCGCGTATGCGCTGAAGCCAAGCGGCAGCCCTTTGTTGCAAGGAAGGCATGCTGTCTGCGGCCATCTCTTGGGAAATGGCGCGAAGCTCCCGCTTGATTTCATCGTCCACGCCCCACATGATGCCGGAGGGACCGGTGACACCATAGCGATAGAGGAGCGGCATGAGGAGCATTTCCTTTTTTCCATAATGGACATAA
This sequence comes from Selenomonadaceae bacterium, assembly GCA_017444295.1. Classification (GTDB taxonomy): domain Bacteria; phylum Bacillota; class Negativicutes; order Selenomonadales; family Selenomonadaceae; genus UBA3796. Next base: position 6,178 of record JAFSWY010000086.1, read on the forward strand.
AGCCCCGTCATTTTTTTGAGGCATTCCGCAAAACTCTCCTTTTCCCCGGAGGTGAGAGCTTTCTCGGCTGCATCCAAAATCTTCGCCAGTTCCTCGTTTTCCAGACAGAGAATGTGGATGGGATGGCCAATGGGGACAGACTTGATATCGGGGCTGGCCGTGGCCGTCGCCGCTTGATGAGGATGTTCAGTGGTCTCCTCTGCGGTCTTTCCATGGAACAGCGCAGAATGAATGTCGCAGAGGTTACGAACCTCACGGATGGGCATGCCGTCCCGGATGAGCTGCTGCTCAGCGGATGCAATCTCTTCGGCAGATACACTTTTGAAATTCCGTACAAAATCCTGCCGCACAGCCTCTGGCGATTCGCCGCTCGAAAGACGCGCGAGGAGATTCTTCAAGATGCCCAGCCGTTCCTCGCCGGGAGATTTCATCGGATTGGTCGGCGCAAAAGCGTCGCCTCCTCTGCCTGAGCCGACACCAGTGCATCCCTGCGCGTCGCCCATGACAGAAAAGCCATATCGCTTGAGTCCCTCGATGACCTCCGACAAATCCATGCCCTTGACCGCAACCCCCTTGGGGATGGTCATGACTCGTCCCATGAGCTGGAGGGCTACAGGATTCGTAATCTCTTGGAAGCCAATCTCGGCCATGGCCTGTTTCAGCTCAGGGTATTCCCCGACCAACTCTGCCACTGTTTTGTTTAAGTCCAGAACCTTTTCCATGTGTGTCACTCCTCGTATGTTTCTATTCTACTCGTGGGCAACGAAAAAATCTATTGCAAATGTCACACGCCATGTCAAGAGCCATCATCAGCGTAAAGCCAATCAGTATGGCATTTATTTTCATGGTGAGTCTCCTGTTTCGCATTCATATAGCCACTTCAATGTTCAAACAAATCCAAATAAGCCTCGTAACCTTCCGCTTCCATTTCCTCCTTGGGAATAAACCGCAGGGAGGTACTGTTGATGCAGTAGCGAAGTCCGCCGGATTCCTTCGGGCCATCGTTGAACGCATGGCCGAGATGGGCGCCGCTCGCCTTGGACGTGACCTCGGTACGCTTCATGCCAAAGGAGCGATCTTCCCGCTCCTCCAATACACTCTTGTCGATGGGATGGGAAAATGCCGGCCAGCCGCAGCCGGAATCGAACTTATCCGTGGAAATGAACAGAGGCTGTCCGGTGGTGACATCGCAGTAGATAGGATTTCTCCGGCATGGGTGCGCCTCCTTCCGAATGTGGCTTGTCTGATATATTCTTCGTGAGCGGGGCTGTTTCCTGCCGTGTCCTAGCCTATCGGCCTCATGGAAGGCAAAAGAAACTGTGTTCATAAAAGGAAATCACGTACCTTACGGCGAATAGAGACAGGATATAGGATACTGCACGACCATGGGAGGAACGGGACATGACGGCAACGGCGCAAAAGGCGGCAGCAAAAGCATTCGCCGCCAAGTGGCAGGGCGTAGGGGACGAGAAACAGCATACACAGACCTTTTGGCTGGAACTTCTGCAACAAGTGTATGGCGTACCGCAACCTTTCGGGTTCATCACCTTCGAGGATAAGGTAAAACTGGGGCATGTTTCCTTCATTGATGCCCGCATCCCGGAAACGCACGTCATCATCGAACAGAAATCCCTTGGAAAAGACCTGTCGAAGCCTATCAAGCAGTCGGACGGGACTTTTCTCACGCCCTACCAACAGGCCAAGCGTTATGCCGATGAACAGCCCTACTCCAAACGTCCTCGTTGGATTGTGGCCTGCAACTTCGCCGAGTTTCGGGTGTACGATATGGAACATCCCGGCGCAGACCCGGAGATTATCCTGCTCCAAAACCTCCCTACGGAATACTACCGCTTAGAGTTCCTCGTGAATGTGCGGAGCCGCGACATTGAGCGGGAGACGAAAGTATCCAAGGAAGCAGGGGAAATTGTCGGCAAGCTCTATGACGCACTCCTCAAGGAATACAAAGACTCGACCAGTTTGGAGTCGCAGAAGAGCCTGAACAAGCTCTGTGTTCGCTTGGTGTTCCTGCTCTATGCGGAATCGGCGGGCATCCTGGGCAAGCGGAATATGTTCCGGGAGTATTTGCAGAGCTTCCGGGAAGAAAATGTCCGCCGTGCCTTGATTGACTTGTTCGAGGTTCTCTCCACGAAACCAGAGGACAGGGACGCTTATTTGGAGGACAAGCTGGCGGCGTTTCCCTATGTCAATGGTGGACTCTTTGACGGGGAGAAAATCGAGATTCCCCGCTTCACGCCCGCTATCCTTGATTTGCTCATTCATCAAGCCAGTGAGCAGTTCGACTGGAGCGAGATCAGCCCCACCATCTTCGGCGCGGTCTTCGAGTCAACCATGAACCCTGCGACCCGCAGGGCAGGTGGCCTCCATTACACCAGCTTGGAAAACATCCATAAAATCATTGACCCGCTGTTTTTGGATGACTTCAAGCAGGAGTTTGCGGAACTGAAAGCCAAAAAGCCCAAGACGGCAAATGCTTTAACCGCATGGCGGCAGAAACTCATGGAGTTTCAGGAGAAACTGGCTAAACCTCGCTGGCTCGATCCGGCCGCTGGTTCGGGGAACTTCCTCACGGAATCCTATCTCTCCGTGCGCCGATTGGAAAACGAAGTCATCAGCGAACTGCAAAACGGGGAGATGGCTTTTAGCTTTGGCGGGGATTACAGCCCCATCAAGGTCAGCATCGGCCAGTTTTACGGCATCGAAATCAATGATTTTGCCGTGACCGTGGCGAAAACTGCCCTATGGATTGCCGAGAGCCAGGCACTACAGGAAACGGAGAACATCGTCCACACGAATTTGAATTTCCTGCCGCTCAAAAGCTATGCCAACATTGTGGAGGGCAATGCGCTTCGTTTGGATTGGGGCGAGGTGATTCCCAAGGAGAAGTGCTACTACATCGTAGGCAACCCTCCGTTCATCGGTTACACTTACCGCAGCGATGCCCAAAAAGAGGACATGGAACATATCTGGCGGGACGAGCAGGGGAAACTCTACAAGGCCATCGGCAAGATTGACTATGTTTCCTGCTGGCATTTCAAGGCGGCTCAGTTCATGCAAGATACAAACATCCGCACAGCCTTTGTCTCCACCAACTCCATCACCCAAGGGGAGCAGGTGGTGTCCATCTGGAAGCCCCTCATGGAGCGGTTTCATGTACAGATTGATTTCGCATGGCGTACTTTCCGCTGGGGCAGCGAGTCCACCAAGGAAGCTCATGTCCATTGCGTGATTATCGGCTTCAGCATCGTTGGGACACAGGCCAAATATCTCTATAGCGAGGGGCATCGCAAAGAAGCGGCAAATATCAGTCCCTATCTCTTGGATGCGCCCACGGCGTTCATTGAAAATCGGAACAAGCCCCTCTCGGATGTGCCGGAAATGACCACGGGAAACCGCCCTGCCGATGGAGGAAATCTCATCATCGAGGCAGAGGACTATGAGGGATTCATCAAAAAGGAGCCAAAGGCGAAGGAATACATCAAGCAGTTCATGGGCTCGGAGGAGTTCATCAACCGCAAGATGCGCTATTGCCTGTGGCTGGTAGGTGTCTCTCCTACTGTTCTGAAATCCATGCCTCTGGTGATGAAGCGGGTGGAGGCTTGCCGTGAGGCAAGGCTTGCCGGTGCGCCCGACCGCCAAAAGCTGGCGGACACGCCTGCGCTGTTCAGAGAGACGAAGAATCCGGAGCATTTCATCATCGTGCCACAAGTTTCCTCGGAACGCCGCCGCTATGTTCCCATGGGATTCCAGACGAGCGAAGTGATAGCCAGTAATCTCTTGTGCATCATCCCCGATGGGACGCTCTATCATTTGGGCATTCTCATGTCCAATGTCCACATGGGCTGGATGCGGGCGGTGGCGGGACGACTCAAGAGCGATTACCGCTATTCAAAGAATGTGGTTTACAACAATTTCCCATGGCCGAATCCCGACGAGAAACAGAGAGCCGCCATTGAGCAGACGGCGCAGGGCATTTTGGATGCGAGAAACCGCTATGAGGGCAGCAGCCTCGCCGACCTCTACAACGAGGCGCTGATGCCGCCGGAACTCCGCAAGGCGCACCAAGCCAATGATCGGGCTGTGATGATAGCTTATGGTTTCGATATCGGGAGCATGACCGAGGCGGGATGTGTGGCGGAATTGATGAGGATGTATCAAGCTCTCGTAGGAAGTGGGTGTCAATCATGAGCCAAAATGAATTGATTCCCTACGAAAATGTATATGCCGAAATCAGAGAGGCCGTTCTGACGGCGAGAAACCATGTCTATCGCGCGGCGAACTCGGCAATGGTACAGACCTATTGGCAGATCGGACGCATCATTGTAGAGCATGAACAGGGCGGTGCCGAGCGTGCGGAGTATGGTCAAGGGCTGATAAAGGAACTTTCACGGCGGCTTACGGCTGATTTCGGCAAGGGCTTCACGGAGACGAACCTCAGATATATGCGGCTGTTTTACCTCGCTTTCCCAAATCATCACGCACTGCGTGACGAATTGAGCTGGACGCATTATCGGCTGCTGATTAAGGTGGAAAAGCAAACCGCCAGGGATTTTTACGCCGATGAATGTGTCAAATCCAACTGGAGTACCAGGCAGCTTGAGCGGCAGATTAACTCGTTGTTTTATGAGCGGTTGCTGTCCAGCCGGGATAAGGATGCCGTGCGGCAGGAAATCTTCACCAAAGAGCCGTCAAAAAAGCCGGAGGATTTTATTCGTGACCCGTATGTGTTGGAGTTCCTGGATGTGAAGCAGGATGTCACGGCCTACGAAAAGGACTTGGAAACAGCACTCATCAACGAACTGCAAAAATTCCTGTTGGAATTGGGGCGAGGCTTTGCCTTTGTAGCGCGTCAACAACATCTTGACTTGGAGGGCGACCATTTCTATATTGACCTTGTGTTTTACAACTATCTTTTGAAATGCTTTGTCCTTATTGACCTCAAGACAACCAAACTGACCCATCAGGACATTGGGCAGATGGACACCTATGTGCGAATTTACGATGACCTGAAAAAAGGCAAGGACGATAATCCCACCATTGGCATCATACTTTGCGCTGAAAAGAACGAGACCATTGCTCGGTATTCGATATTGAAGGAAAGCCAACAAATCTTCGCCTCAAAATATCAGACCACCATGCCCACACAGGAAGAACTGGAAAAATATCTGCAAAAGGAACGGCGCAGAATCGAAGAACGAGGAATTTGAGGGGAGTGCTCGGATGACGAGGGATGATTTCAACGAAAAAGACTGGAAACTATATCGGAGCAAGATTGCCGGATGGCAGGAAGCCTATATGGAAAGGCTTACCAAGGAATACATCGAGTTACTGAGCGGTGATGCCCCTGCGTCGGACAAGTTTTGGGAACTGGAGAAACGAATCAAGGTCGACAAGAAAAGGACGGGTGTTTTAGTACATTTGAGCCGTTCTGAAATGATGTATCAAATCATGGAGCTTTTGAACGACGGAGCAATTCAAATGAGCGACCTCGAGGATTTCAGCGAGGATTTACAGGAAAAAATGAAGTTCTTTAAGGAGCGGTGGTAATCATGAAGAAAATTACGGTATTGCATCTGGATTCCTGCCCCTATTGCCATAACGCAAAACGGGCGATGGAGGAACTGACTGTGGCAACGCCGGAGTATGCCGAGATTGATGTGGAGTGGATTGAGGAGAATCGCCAGTCAGCATTGGCGAAGCCCTACGGCAAGGACTACTACTACGTGCCATCCATCTTCATTGATGGGAAGAAAGTGTACGAGGCGCATCCGGGGGAATCCTACGAGGAATGCCGGGAGGCCGTAGAGCTGGCATTCAAGACAGCCTGTGCCTAGAGAGGGGAAATTGCTTGTCATGCCGGAGAAATCCAGTACAGACACCAAGGCCAGAATCCTTTTCCTGTTGCAGTATCTCCAAGCCAACACAGATGATGATCATGTCATCACCACGAATGACCTCATTGCCCTCCTTGAGCAGAATGGCTTCAAAGCCAACCGTGATACAATCCGGGATGACATTGCCGTGCTGAACGATGCCGGATACGAGGTCATCTCCCAACGGCACGGCAAAGGCAATGCCTATCACTACGGGAGCCGCACATTCGAGTGGCCGGAGATGAGGATGCTGGCCGATGCCGTATCCTCATCGCAGTTCATCAGTCCCAAGAAAAGCCGCGCACTCATCCGAAAGCTGGCTTCCTTGGCCAGCAAACATATGTCCAGGCGGCTGACATCCAACATCCACACGGCAGACTGGCGCAAGGCGGGGAGCGACAAAATCTTCCTGATTATCGATGCCATCAACGAGGCCATTGAGCGGCACAAGAAAATCTTTTTTCAGTATGTTGAGTATTCCCCCAAGCGGGAGAAGATACTGCGCCACGGCGGGGAAGTGTACATCAACAGCCCCTATGCCTTGATTTGGCAGGAGGACAGATACTACTTGGTGGGCTATTCCGACAAGCATGAGCGGGTGGTGTCCTTCCGCGTCGACCGC
>JAFSWY010000005.1 GCA_017444295.1 Selenomonadaceae bacterium
CCATAATGGCCACTCTCAAATTGCTCTCTGCTATTTCCTGCGGCGTAAAAAGCTCCTTTTCCACATCTTCCCAGTCCTCTCCTATTGCATCCTCTCCCCGTTCCTTTATGTCCTCCAGTGCGGCTCTTGCTTCCTGCAAGGCTTCCTCATAGCTGTTTGCCATCTTCCTTTTCGCTCCTTTCCCTGTACTCATCCAAAAGTCGTTTGGCCTTTTCAATCTCCCTGCGCGGAGTTTTCTGTGTCTTTTTAACAAAATGGCTGATAAGGAGAAAACTTTTTCCGACCCATGCAGCAAAAAGTATCCGGTCCTGTAAAGGCCGGAGTTCCCATATATCGCCGTCCACTTTCTTTATATACGGTTCCCCTATCGCTGTCCCGTAGTGATTCAGAGTCTTTATGTAGTCCCTTATCTTGTTCGCCTTTATCCTGTTATCCTTGTCATTCTTCTTTGCAAGCCCACGCAAGTATTCCAATACGGGCCTTTTCCCATCCCTGCTCCTGTAGAATTTTATTCTATACAATACCGACCCCTCCTTGACTATACAATATCTTAAAAGTTATTATTCGTCAAGTATATAAAAACCAGCCAGAATCTTGATGATTCTAGCTGGTTTTCCTTACCAATGATATTTCTCTCCGCGGTTGATTTTGAAGGCGCGGTAAACCTGCTCCAAAAGCAGGAGCCTCACCATCTGGTGGGTAAAGGTCATGGGGGAAAAGCTCAGGAGCGTATCAGCAGCCTCCCGCACCTCCCCGGAGATGCCAAAGGCACCGCCGATGAGAAAGGTGAGGTTGCTGTGCCCTTCCAAGGACAGGGCGGAAATTTTTTCTGCCAGTTCCTCGGAGGACATTTCCTTCCCGTAGACATCCAGCACAAAGAGATAGCTGCCCTCGGGCACCAGCCGCAAAAGCCGGGTCCCTTCCTTCCGAAGCACCTGCTCCTTCTCTGCCGGGGAAGGATTTTCCGGCATTTTCTCCTCATGGATCTCACGGATCTCAATCTGGGCAAAGGGCTTCAACCGTTTCAGGAACTCCCCGATGCCCAGCTTGAGATATTTTTCCTTGATCTTTCCTGCTGCTCCAATGGTGATTCTCATCCATTGCTTTCCTGCGGCATCTCTTCCAGAACGGCCTCCACGGTCTGCTCTTCCCCGTTGCGCTCAAGAACCAGCGTCACCTTGTCTCCCACACTGTGCTCGGCAATGGAATTCCGAAGCTCCGCCACGCTGTTCACCTCATTGCCGTCAAGCTTCAGGATCACATCGCCGGGCTGGATGCCGGCCTTGCCTGCAGGAGCGCCAAGGGATACACGATAGACATAGACGCCCTTGCTGATGTTGAGCTGGTAGCCATAGCGGGCCGCCGTCTGCTTGTCGAAAATCGTGACACCAAGATAGGGACGGGCCACATAGCCCTTGGTCATGATCTCATCCACGATCGTCTGGACCGTATTGATGGGAATGGCAAAGCCCATGCCCTCAACACCATTGGCCGCCAGTTTCGCGCTGTTGATGCCGATGACCTTGCCGTCGGCGTTCACAAGAGCACCGCCGGAATTGCCGGGGTTGATTGCCGCATCCGTCTGGATGAGCTTCACGCGGCGGTCACTAATCTCCAGGGTGCGGTTCAAGGCACTGACGACCCCGGCCGTGACGCTTCCCTTGAACTCCAGGCCAAGGGGATTCCCGATGGCAATGGCAGGCTCCCCTACCACCACCTCATCGGAATTTCCAAAGGTCGCAGCGGGAAGATCCGCAGCCTCCACCTTCACCACAGCGATATCCGTCAGGGCATCCGCACCGATGAGCTTGCCCTTGAGGCTCCGCCCGTCCGCCAGGGAAACGATGAGTTCCTTGGCTCCCTCGATGACGTGGTTGTTCGTGACGATATAGCCATCCTCACGGAAAATGACACCGGAGCCAACGCCCTCCGTCTGGATGGGATTGTTGAACCAGTCCCTTGCAATGGCCTTGTTGGTGATGCCCACCACCGTGGGGCCCACATTCTTTGCCGCCCGCACCACCGGCGTATTGCGTGCCTCGGAGATATTCGCGTCAGAAGGAGATGATGTGGACGGCGCGGATGACGCAACGCCCGCCGCAGAATTCTCCCCCACCGGCCCAAAGGCGCAGCCTGCAAAATAGACCGACCCCATGACCGCAAGCGCCGCCGCCGTCATGGCACAGCCTTTCCAACGTCTTTTCGCGATATTGCTGATGATGTTTTTCATATCTGACAGCCTCCCCAAAATAAAAAATATATAAAAATCAGACCACAAGAGATACCGGTTCATACTGGGATGCCATGGCAAGGGAAATCTCCACGCCCTGCCGCGCCAGGATGGATTGCACCGTTTCCTGCGCCAGTTCCGGCCGATTGTTCTCCTCCGAAAGATGGGCAAGGAATACCTGCCTCGGCCGTCTGTTCAGCCGCACAAGGGCCCAGGCCGCATCGCTGTTGGCAAGATGCCCGCGGTTTGACAGGATGCGCCGCTTGAGGGGCCAGGGATAGGAACCCTGCCTGAGCATCCCGGGGTCGTGGTTTGCCTCCAGCACCATGACATCCGCGCCCTCCAGCGCCGACTGGACGCTGCTGGTCACAAAGCCAAAATCCGTCGCCACGACGCAGGTCTCGGATCCCTCGATGCGATAGCCCACCGGGTCTACCGCATCATGGGGGATATTGAAGGACACGATCCTCACTCCGCCCAGCTGAAAGCCTTCCTCTATGGCATGAAAGCATTCCATGGGGATCTTCTCCCGACAGGCCATGTGCTCTATGGTCCCGGAGCGGGTAAAGATGGGCAGATGGTACCATTTGCTGAGCATCGGCAAGCCGTTTACATGGTCGGTATGCTCATGGGTCACCAGAACGCCATCCAATGCCCCTGCATCCACGCCCTGCTCCATCAATCCACGCTTGATGCGCGTCGCGCTGATGCCCGCATCGACGAGCAGCCGCATCCCATCCAATTCCACAAAAATCGCATTCCCCTTGCTGCCGCTGGCAAGGACCGAAACCCTCATCGGGAAACCACCTCTGCATATCACACACTATACGAAACCTGCCTGTAAACATCCTGCATGGAAATTAACATTCCATTAGAGTATACCGCATATGCTTTTCTTTTTGCAAGCAGGGAATCCATGGGCAGCTGCAAGAATAAATCCCGAATTTGCATTGTACGTGGTATAATGAATAAATAAACAAAGAAAGCAGGTGTATTATGCGAATCGAAGAAATTTCCGCAGTCATTGCGGCTGAAATGAAA
>JAFSWY010000087.1 GCA_017444295.1 Selenomonadaceae bacterium
TCTTGCATTCCATGGGGCAGTGTGGCAAAATGGACATAAGCGAACAATACGAAGAAAGGAGGAACTGTCATGTGCCGGAAACGCAGGATGCCTGTGGGCGTGGAGGATTTCAAGAAGCTGGTGGAGCAGTGCTATTTCGTTGATAAGACGAGATTCATCCAGGAGCTTCTTGATACCCATGGAGACGTGACGCTCATCACACGCCCCCGCCGCTTCGGGAAAACCTTGACCCTCTCCATGCTGCAATACTTTTTCACACAGGAAAAGTCAGAGGCAAACCGCGCCCTGTTCCATGGCCTTGCGATAGAACGCGCCGGGGAACACTACATGGCAGAGCAAGGGACGCGGCCCGTGATATTCTTTACGCTCAAGGATATCAAGATGAGAGATTGGGCATCATGCATCGGCAAACTTCGATATACTTTGGCGATGCTGTTTGAGCAGTTCCATGATCTGGAGCAAAGCGACAGGCTTTCCCAAGGGCAGCGGAAAAGATTTTCCGATTTCCTGCATAATCGTGTGGAAGCGGAAATCTGGGAGAATTCCCTGCAGGTTCTTTGCCAGTGCCTGGAAAGGCACTTCGGGCAGAAAGTCCTTCTGCTCATCGACGAATACGATGCTCCCATCCAGTGTGTCTGGGAGCACGGCTACTATGCGGAGGCCATCAGCTTTTTCCGAAACTTCTTCGGTGCGGCACTCAAGACAAATTCCGCCCTTGATTTCGCTGTGATTACGGGAGTTCTGCGCATTTCCAAGGAAAGCATCTTCAGCGCCTTGAACAATCTCAAGGTATCCAGCGTTCTCAAAGGAAATTATCCCGATGTGATGGGTTTCACCCAGGACGAGACCCAAACGATGGCGTCAGACCTCGGCTATGAGGACAAGCTGCCGGAACTGCGGGAATGGTACGACGGCTATAATTTTTCCGGAGTGGAAATCTATAATCCCTGGTCTGTCATCAACTACTTCGCCGATGGCTGCCATCCGCAGCCCTACTGTGCCAACACCTCCGGCAATGCGATTCTGGCAGAGATGTTGGAACATGTCAGCGCAGAGCAGGAAAAAGAACTCTATACTCTGCTGACCATGGGAACGATTGCAGCTCCCATCCGGGAAAACGTCATCTATGCCGATATCCATGAGGACAGGAACGCCCTCTACATGATGCTGCTCACCACAGGCTATCTCAAGGCAGTTCCCTCCGATATGGACGGCACAGACTACTGCACCCTGCAAATCCCCAACCAAGAGGTGCGGAAGGTCTACGCGGATGAGATATTTTCCCGCCTGACCCGCATTGCCGCTGGGGGAAATCCCGCCCGCTTCTTCGAGTATCTGGTGACCGGGAACGTGGAGGATTTCGAGAAGGAGCTTTCCTATCTTCTGGAAACCATCGTGAGTTTCCACGACACGGCGAAAAACCCCGAAGCCTTCTATCATGGATTCCTCAACGGCATGCTTGCCATCCTCTCGCCAAGGACTTACGAAATCCAATCCAACAAAGAA
>JAFSWY010000088.1 GCA_017444295.1 Selenomonadaceae bacterium
CAGCCCATGGTTTTCCACCAGTTCCGTGTAAGGGTAAATTTCTCGTTTATAGGTCTCTTGCAACTGACGATGAACTTCACCGACATATTCCTTGGCAGTCATATCCCCCGGATTCTGCAACATGACCGGCAGGGTTTTCACAAACATTCCCACCGAGTCCATTAGCGAAGGGAAGGCAGAACGTCCGCTGCTCACCGTCAGATAGAAGGGCTTCTCTTCCCGTGTCAGTCTTCGCAGGGTTTCCCAAAAGGCAGCCTCAAAAAAGCTCCCCGGCGTTACGGCGCAGCTTTGACAGAAATCATTGATTTCCTCGGCGGGCATTTGCAGTGTAAAGGTTCCCGCCGCCTTTCCGTCTGGTTTTGTGGAATCTGGCAGGACGGCAGGGACGGCTCCTTCTGCCAGCTTATCGAAATAGGCTTTCGCCTCCGCGTAGGTTTCGGAGCCGCAAAGTTCCTGCTCATAGAGGGCGAAGTCGTAAGCCGTCAGCCTCTCCCCGCGAAGTTTTTCACCAGCCAGGGCGCGGCGAACTTCCTCCAGAAATACATTCCCGGACAGTCCATCGTACACAGTATGATGAATGTCCGAGAACAGCCAAGCACGCTTGCCAAAGGTGTATACTTCCAGACGATACAGCCGCTCGGAAAACAAATCAAAGGGCTGGACACGGTCCTGGAAAAAGGCCCTGTCAGGCTCTTTGGCGAGCTCCGTCAGGCTAACGACAGACGCATCTTCCTCCCGGCGCTGCTGCATCACATCCCCCTCGGCATAGAGGAACCGTGTCTTGAGATACCCGTGGGCATCCAAGGCCGCCTTCACAGCACAAACCAGAGATTCCCCCTCCACGCCGTCAAACACGGTGACTGCCGGTATATTGTACTGGGTACTCCCGCAATTCTGCTCCCAATCGATGATGATACCCCGTTGGTTTTCCGTAATGGGATAAAGTTTCCGTTTCAAATGGGGAGAGAACTTTTTCCCTGCGCCGGGGATTTCCCCCTCTGCATATGCGGCCAAGGCTCTAATGGTCGGTGTCCGCAAAATCTCCGCCACAGGAATATGCAAAGCACAGGCACGACTAAGTTCTGCCGCAAGCCGCATGGCTCCTATGGAAGTCAGCCCGAGGCTCACCAGATCATCTGTCACGCCGAATTCTTTAGTGCCGAGAATCTCTGCGGCTACTTCAAAAATTTTGCTTTCCGCTTCTGTCTCCGGCGGGACGTTTTCCCTTGCCGCAGCCAGATCCAGTCCTGGCAGGGCGAGATAGTTCACCTTGTTCCTCTCGTTCCGCGGCAGTTTTTCCAGGCACACAAAGTAATCCGGCACCATGTATTCCGGCAGGACATTTTTCCCATGGGCAGCAAATGCTGATGCATCCAGCGTCTTTTCCCCCGCATAATAGCAGCAGAGCTTGTCGCTGCCATGTACCTTAATGAGTACGCAGGCCGCCTCGGAAACACCTTCAGCACGCATCATGGCGTTTTCAATTTCGCCCAGTTCCACACGGTAGCCCCGCAGCTTGATCATGCGATCCTTGCGTCCGTGGAAAATCAGGTTGCCCTCCTCGTCAAGGGCCATATAATCCCCCGAATGGTACAAGAGGCCTCCCCCGGCCTTAAAGGGATTTTCCGTAAACTTCGCCGCTGTTTCCTCCGGCAAATTGTTGTAGCCTATGGCAACATAGGGGCCGGCAACGCAGAATTCCCCTACCGCCTTAGGCTCGGTAATTCTTTCGCCGCTTTCCGACAGCAAATATACCTCGGCACCGCCACAAGGTTTGCCCAGAGTACGATGGCTATCATCGGTGATCCTATGGACAAGCGACCCAACTGTCTCGGTTGAGCCGTAGAATTCCAACAAATTGTTATCCGCGGCATATTTTGTTTGCACTTTTTCGCCGGAAAGGAGAATGTATTCCAAGGGAAGGCGCCCATATAATTCCCGCATAACATTAAACATCTGGGGTGGCAAATACATTCCCGTCACGCCATGTTTCTTTATTATTTGGTAGAGCAGGGCCACATTTTTTCGTTCCATTTCATCGGCTATGTAAACACTGCCGCCGCCCGTCAGGGGAGCATACAAGTCATTTGTCGAAACGACAAAGGTAAAGCCCGCCATACAGCAGGTGACATCTTTTTTTGTAAATTCGTGATATCCTTTGAGCACATGCGCACCGCTAGAAAAAATGGACTGGCGATGCACTACGCCCTTCGGTTTTCCCGTTGAGCCGGAAGTAAAGAGCAACAGCCCCTCCACAGCCGGGTCGGACAAGTTCAGGCTCTCATCCACTACATTTCGAGACTCCTGAAGGTTCTCATCCAGGTTGAGCAGGGAAACTGCTTCTATCTTTGAGGACAGTTCCCCGGTGGAAATGCACAGGGAGCAGCCAGCATCCTCCAGTATGGTGTTGATTCTCTCGGCGGGATATTCGGAATCCAGGGGCACAGCGGCACAGCCGGCGCGCAGGATGCCCAGCATGGCCACCAAGAAATCACGGCTGCGGGGCAGGAGAACGGCCATCCTCTTTCCTTCGGTTTTGAGAGCTTGCTGTTTGTCCAGCAAATGCCTTGCCAGGATGGCCGAGCGACGATTCAACTGGGCGTAGGTGTACGCTCCATGAGCATCCATCACGGCAACATGCTGCGGATTCCTGTCAACCTGTTCCAAAAACACATCTATTAATGTGCCCATCATAGCTATATGCCCCCATATAATTTTCGAATAAAAGGATCTCCCTGCTGTTATATATATGTTTCGTCACGCAACGAAAAAATCCTATGAGTTATAAGGCCATTGTTCCAGTTTTGCCGCAGGCAAAACATCCTTTTGGCCTTTCAACGAGGCGGGAGATTCCGAGACACATTGACAAAAGCGGATGCTGCACAGAAACTCTTCGACG
>JAFSWY010000006.1 GCA_017444295.1 Selenomonadaceae bacterium
CGACCCCTTCACCGGGACGGGGACATTCATCACGCGGCTGCTCCAAAGCGGCATCATCAAGCAGAAAGACCTGATCCGCAAGTACACGCGGGAGCTTCATGCCAACGAGATTGTCCTCCTTGCCTACTACATCGCGAGCATCAATATCGAGAATGCCTTCCATGACCTCATGCAGGGGGATGACTACACGCCTTTCGATGGCATCTGCCTCACCGACACCTTCCAGCTCGGCGAGGGGGACGAGGAGGATGCCCTGTTCAGCGATGTTTTCCCGAAGAACTCCGTCCGCGTCATCGACCAGAAGCACACCCCCATCCGCGTCATCGTGGGGAACCCTCCCTATTCCGTGGGGCAAGGATCCGCCAACGACAACGCGCAGAACGAGAGCTATCCGAAACTGGAGCAACGCATTGCATCCACTTACGCAGCTTTCTCGCGTGCAAAAACAACAAAAGCTCTTTACGACAGCTATATCAAGGCATTCCGCTGGGCATCGGACCGCATCGACCCGAAGCAGGGCGGAGTCATCGGCTTCGTCAGCAATGCGGGATGGCTGGACGGCAACGCTATGGACGGCTTCCGCTCCTGCTTGGAGCAGGAATTTTCCTCCATCTATGTGTTCAACCTGAGAGGGAATCAGCGGACGCAGGGCGAGGTTTCTCGGCGGGAGGGCGGAAAAATTTTCGGTTCCGGCTCCCGCACTCCTGTGGCCATCACGATTCTCGTGAAAAATCCATCGGCGCAGAAAGAGAAAGCCGACATCTACTATGTGGACATCGGCGACTACCTGACACGGGAGGAAAAGCTGAAGAAAATCGCGGACTTCCAAAGCTGCATGAGCAGCAAGTTCCCCGTCACGGCGATGAAGCCCAATGAATACAACGACTGGCTGAACCAAAGGAATGGGCTGTTTGAAAGCTTCATCCCAATGGAGCCGGACAAGAAACATAACGCAGCAGCCCAAAGTGTGTTCACATTGAACACCTTGGGCGTGAACAGCAATCGCGACGCATGGGTATATAATTTTTCAAAATCCTTGCTGGAGGGGAACATAAAGCACACCATAATGGCGTACAATGAAAGCCTCAAATCATATAAGGCCAATCCTGCGGATTTGCAGCGAAGGAACTATGCGAAATACAGGGATATGAACCCGCAAAATATAAGTTGGAGCAGCAGCCTCGAATCGCAATTTGAACGCGGAAACGAAGCAACCTATGAACCTAAATTTTTGGAGGCTTCCCATCGCCCCTTTACATCGCAGTGGCTGTATTGGGGAGAGAAGCTGATTCATCGTCGCGGTCAAATGGATGAAATATTCCCTGCTGGTGAAGACAGTTCCAATTTGCTTATCTGCGTTTCGGGCATCAGCGGCACAAAGGAAATGTCTGTGCTGATAACGGACAAGATTCCCGATTTGCATTTTAATGGGGACACCCAAGCATTCCCCCTCTACTATTACGAGAAAACCGACACCACCCAAGGAAACCTTTTCGACCAACAACAAACGCAGTACATTCGCAGGAACGGCATCACCGATTTCATTTTGGGGCAAGCGCGGCAGCTCTACGGGCCAAAGACCACGCGGGAGGATATTTTCTACTACGTCTACGGTTTCCTGCATCTTCCAAGCTACCGCAAGGAATTCGCTGCCGACCTGAAAAAGTCCCTTCCCCGCATCCTGCTGGTGGACGAGCCGAAAAAGTTCTGGAAGATTGCCAAGGCGGGCAGGGAGCTTGCCAATATCCATCTCCATTACGAGAGTCAGCCATTCCCAGAGCATGTTGTTGTGGAGGGTGAGGCCAGCGGAAATTTCCGCGTTCAGAAGCTGAAGTTTGCCAAGACGCAAGGACAGGATGACAGATCCACCATCATCTACAACGAGGATATCCGTGTTGCCGATATCCCTGCCAAGGCTTACGAATATGTGGTGAACGGACGCTGCCCTATCGAGTGGGTGATGGACCGCTACCAGATCAAGGCAGACAATGACAGCGGCATCGAGAACAATCCGAACAAGTGGGGCGAGGAGCATGGGAATCCGAGGTATATACTGGATTTGCTGCTACGGGTGATTACGGTGAGCTTGAGGACGCTGGAGATCGTGGAAGGTCTGCCGGAAGTGAAGTTTGAATGATATGGGGATATTGGCTGAGGAAACAAGAGAGGGAAGGATGTCATGGAACTATATCGCTATCGAAAATTTGAGTATGGGCTGAGAGAAATCCAAGAGCAGACCATCTATTTTGCTGCAAGGCACGAAACCAACGATCCAATGCTCGAAGGTTATATCGAGATCTATTGGAGAGGGGATGCAATAGCTTGGAGCGGAATGCTCCGAAACTATGTATGCAGCCTTTATAGGGCGTTGTTTTCCTATCTCATCGGTATTGATGGAAAAAGAATTTCCGAGGAAGCTGCGATGCGAGATGTTCACTACTTGGATCATGTTCCAATGGGGAAAATTTTCGGTTCCCTTGGAGACCGTTTTTTGCAGCAGGATAACATAAAGGAATTGATAGATACCATCGGTGACGGCAAAACGAGAATTTCCAAGGATGAGCTGTTGTTTCTCCTTTTTTGCATACATCCAAGCGCATTAAGACATTGTCTTGATGCACTTCCACCCGAAGGGATTGCTCCAGAACAAATCAAAAATCTAGGGAATTTGCTTGAACAATGTTCCCAAGCTATACCATGTAATCATTATAGGAAATTTTTGGAGGAGTCCCCACAGAATCGCCAAAAATTCATGCACTATGTTGTTTCGATGATAAGTGACCTAATTATTAAATTCAATACAGTACAAGATGATTCACAAAAACAGGCATGGTTCAAAATAATGCATGACTTTCCAACTTCATATGTAAACAACTTGGAGGATTTCATTCATCCGAAAGTGTATGTTGCGTGCTTTTCGGCAGATGGCACCAACGAAGCAATGTGGGGCAAGTATGCGGACAATCAAACGGGTATTTGCATGGTATACGATACGCATTCGGTCAATGGGGATGATACCATTTCCATCATGATGCCGTATTGCACCACATCCCAAGGGCAGGAATCGCATCGCTATCGTGACGAGAAAATTTATCCTATAAAGTATGGAGGGGATGTACAAGAGGCAAATTTCTTTACGATGCTTGGAAGGCTGAA
>JAFSWY010000089.1 GCA_017444295.1 Selenomonadaceae bacterium
ACTTCCAGCGCAGCCGCACGGCAAAAGCTGGGAGCAATGCGGGGGATGGGTCGCTGGATACGGGAGCCTGAAAGGGCAAAAAAAATAAGCCCTCCCCGGAGGGACGGATAGGAAGGACTTGAAAGGAAGTTTAGCGTGAAAATATCTGGATTTGGATAATTCTTAAAATGGCATCAATGTCTCATGCCCAAAAAAGAAAAATCCTCGAAATCCCATATATCAATGTGTTCCGAGGATTGCTACAAAAATGAACGATGGCACTTCCATTCCGATGGATCCTGTCACTCCTCCTCATCCCAGTCCTCCGGCACGCCTTTGGACACTAGCACAGGGCAGTAGGCATGCCTTAGGACATAGCTCGACACGCTTCCCGTAAAGAAGGTCTGGAAACTGCTCATGCCTCGGCTGCCGATGACGATGAAATCGCTTTCCTCTTCCTCTGCCACCCGTACGATGGTCTCGGCAGGGTCGCCCACCTCTACCCTTGTATGGGCGCGGACCTCAATCGGAACGACGTGCATGAGTTCCGCCAGAAATTGAAATGCACCGATCTTGAGTTCTGACGGGATTTGCCCGCTCAGGCTCACCCGTTCAAAGGCAGACACATTCTCATTGAGATCCGCCACCATGAGAAGCGTCAGTTCTGCCTCAAGCACCCGTGCCAGTTCAATGGCTCGTCCCAATGCCCTGAATGCCTGCCCGGAGCCGTCCGTGGGAACCAGAATGCGTTTTACGGAAATTTCGCAATTGCTTTCGTCCTTCATCTTCCCACCTCCGCAATGTTATGGAGTTTCTGCTGGCGGACTTCCTGCTTGCGGCTGTCCGCAATGAGCGCTTTCCTGGCACTGTAGAACTTCATGCAAAACAAGATTGCCACAATGCCGATATAGATGAAAAACGCCCCTAGCTCCTTGGAGATGTCCATCAGCCCCGCCCCGCGTGTCACGATGTCCCGCACGAAATGGAACTCCCATGTGAGCGGGAACACATGGGTCACCGCCAGCACCCAGTCGGGATAGTGGGTGATCGGGCCTGTGGGGCCGCCGAAGATGAAGCCGCCTGGGATGAACAGGATCATGCGGCTGGAGGCAATGCCCGGATTGGCCGCCGTCCAGCCAAAGAGCAGGGAGAGCATCCCCACCGCCATGACATAGAACACCTGGACGAACAGAAACGTCACCAGATGTCCGGAAAAGACCATATCCCCCCAGATGCGAAGCACCGCCATGCCCACCACAAAGGAAACCATGAGACAGAAGCCGTAGGGCAGGATCCGCAATATGAGGTTCCAGGGCGTTCCCTCCAAAAGAATCCGATCCAATTCATGGGTTAGCCGAAGCCTGGGCACCATTCCGATGGTGGCAAAGGTGAAGAACATGCTGCCAAAGAAGAACAGGAACCCTTGGGTCGTGCCGTTGCTGGTGGAACCTGCCGGATTGAACAGGTTGCGGACGTTAAGGCTCAGGCTGCCGCCGGATGCGCCCTTGGCCGTCGCTGCCTGTGCCTGGTCGATGGCAACAATCTCATTGAGTGCCTCCTTGATCTCCGCACTCCATGATGTACTGGTATTGTCATAGAAAACCCCGATGGCGGCATCGCTGCCCGAATAGCGGTTCTTTTCCAGCCCCCGGGGCAGATATACCACCGCCACTGCCTGATCCCGGTAGCACAGCGCTTCGGGGTTCACGGCATTGTTGAGCACCGCCGTGACATTCATATACTCCGAGGCATTGATACGGTCAATGACCTCATGGCTGTATCGGGTATTGTCCATGTCGATGACCGTCACCTTAGCCTCTTTTGCAAAATTCTGCCCCATCATGGCGGTGAGCAGCACCGTCACCACCATGGCCACCATGAGGCAAACCTTCTCATAGGGCATGCCCTGGCCGGAAAACAGGAACCTTATCTCATCCCTTATTGAGTTCACGGTCGGTCACCCCTATCGTCATGCCTGGAATCACACCCTCCTGCGGGTCGATGTAGATGCGCACTTGAAACGCGGAAAGGTCGGACTGCCCTTTCTCCCGCGTCTGCTTGAGGTCTGCAAAGCCAGGGGCCTGAGCCATGAGGCGGATCGTTCCCGTCACCTTCTTCTCCCCTGCTACCGTTGTTCCCGTGATGGCATCCCCCTCATGGAGGTTTGCCGCCTGCTCCTCGCTCACATAGATGTCATAATAGGCACGGCTGCTTTCCAGAAGCACTACCGGGCTGGAAGGAGAGACCATCTCCCCCTGCTTTGCCAGGACGCTTAAGATCTTCCCGTCCTCCGGGGCGCGAAGGGTCAGCCGTTCCTTTGCCACTTCCAGTTCCTTGAGCTGCACTTCCAGTTGACGCTTCTGCTGGCGGAGCGCCTCCACATCATTGGCAATGTTGGCTGCGGACTGCCGCTCTGCCTCAATGGTCGGGAGCCCTTGCCCCTCCGCTGCCCCGCCCAGGAGCTTTTGCAGAAGCTGTTCCTGCTGAATGACATTGGCCTGGGCCACATCAAGGCTCATGCGGGCATTGTCGAGGGAGGACTGGGGCACCGCCCCCGCCTCTACCAGGGCCGCATTCCGGTCATACTCCAGCTGGCAGTTCCTGAGCGTTGCCTGTGCAGAATTCACCGCTGCCCGCTGCTGGTCGATCTGGCGGAAGCTCTGTGTCTCGTTCGTATCTGCCCGGAAGAAACTCACTCCCATGGAACCGTTGGTGGAATTGATCTGGGCATCCATCTGGGCGATCTGCGCCTTGAGCTTTTCTATGGCAAGATCTGTGTCCGTGCTGTCAAGCTGCATGATGATGTCGCCCTTCTTCACGAACTGTCCTTCCTTCACCGCCTCATTCACCAGGCGACCGCTCACAGAGTCAAAGGAGAGCTTCACCTGCTCCGCCGTCAGGATGCCGTCCTTCTGCTTCGTGGCCAGGGCCACTGCGTCATTGCCCTCATACATGAGGACAATTCCCCCGATGAGCAACAAGGCGATAAATACGATGCCCACTCGTGCGGGCTTGCTTTTTGCTACCATTTCAAAAACTCCTTTACCATGCAATACGCAAAACTCTATGCTCTGCTCCCATCAACAATCTTCTGCCCAGCCTCATTGCCCGACAGCTTGTTCAGAAGCCGTCCCAGCCTCTTCTGCTCTTCCTCTGACAGCTTTCCCATAAGCTCCGTGATGCGAAGGTAATGGGCGGGCAAGATGCTGTCCATGAACTTCCTTCCCGTGTCGGTCAAAAAGACCTTCTTGCCGCGCCCGTCCTGTTCATCCGAAAGAATCTTCACCAGGTCCTCCCTCTCCAGCCGCTGCAACATGACGCTGACCGATGCCCTGGCCACCCCCACCTTGTCTGCCAGAACGGAAGGAGCGATGCCATCCAGATGCTGGTGCAGCACCACCAGGGCACAGAATTTCCCTTCCGACAGATGGTGTTCCCGATGCAGCACATCCATGATGGAATGCTGTATGTCCTCCGCTGCCTGCTTGATGCCCAGCATGGCAATCACCGCCGCCGGATTGATTTCCGGGATGATATCTGCATGTCTCGTGAGTTCCTCCCAGGTCGGAATCATTTCTCTCTTCATCGTCTTTCCCCATCTCATTCTATTTAGTTAGATTTCTAACTATGAGTATAAAAAGAAGAGCAAAGTTTGTCAAGTAAAACTTTGCTCTTCATCTACTCTCGGGGCAATAGCCGGAGGCTTGGCAGGAGTGGCTTATGGTTTCGCCTGCGGAGACAGAAAGCCATGCAGCAGACTGTACAGGCAGGGAATGACCACCAGGGTCAAAAGGGTCGATGTCACCAGTCCGCCCAAGATGGCATGTGCCATGGGGGCTCTTGCTTCCGCGCCCTGTCCCAAGGCCAGAGCAATGGGCAGCATGCCGAACATCATCGCCAGCGTCGTCATCAGGATGGGGCGAAACCTCGCCTTTCCGGCGGCAATCAGAGCCCCATTGCAGTCCATTCCCTCTGCTATACGCTGTTTCGCAAAATCCACCAGCAGGATGGCATTCTTCGTAACCAATCCCATGAGAAGCAGGACACCGATACCCGAAATCATGGAGAAGCCGCTGCCGAAGACGAGCAGGCCCAAGAGGGCACCGATGAAGGCCAAAGGCAGGGCAGCCATGATTGCAAGAGGTTCCAGAAAGGACTCAAACTGGGCGGCAAGGATCATGAAGATGAAGGCAATGCCTAAAACCAATGTCTGCAAGATGCTTCGGAAGGTCTCGTCCATCTCGTTGGCCTCGCCCGCCGACCCAGTGGATACGCCGGGAGGAAGCTCCACATTTCCCATCCTTTCGGCAAACTGCTCTTCGAACTCGCCCAGAGAAATGCCTGTCAGGTTGGCGGACACACGGACTTCCTGCTGCCTGTCATAGCGGGTGATGGTCGCGGGGTTGGTCTCATACTTCCAATCCGCCACAGAAGAAAGGGGCACGAGGATGGCAGAGCCCTCTGCATCCGTATGGATCGTCGGCACTTCAATAAGCCTCAATTGATCGGGGTTTTCCCGGGCACTTCCTGCCAGACGCAGACGCACATCCACCTGCTCGTCAGCATCGCTGAATTTCCCCACCTTGGTTCCTTCCAGCAGGGCGGCTACCGTCCCGCCGATGGTCTCATTGGATACTCCCAGATCATAGGCGCGTCTCTCCCGTGTATGAATGGCCAGACGCGGGCTGCCGGGACGGTAGGAAGATGTAACATCCACCACGCCGTCCATATCTTCCAGAAGTTTTACCACCGTGTCCGATGCCTCGGCCAGACGGTCCAGATTCGTGCCGATAAGGGATACGGCTACCGGGCGTTCCCCCATATCCGACAAGCCTTCGATGTAGATGCGCACCCCAGGCAATTGGTTGAGTTTTTCCCTTGCCTCGGCGACGATCTCATCCTGCGACTGTTCGCGCTCGTTCTTGCCCACCAGGGTAACAAAAAGGGACTGCGCCTCCGATGTGCTGTTGGTTGAATAGACATGGGCAACCCCTGGCATCGCCGAGAGGATTTTGCGCATTTCCTCCGTCTGCTCCTCCTTCTTTGTCAGGGACAGGCCGTCCTGCAATTCATATTTTACCGTAAACTGGCCCTTGTCCCCGGAGGGAAGCATTTCCATGCCGATGGCTCCTGTGATGGAAAGACTGGCGAGAAACAGGATGAGCGACAGAACCGCCGTCCTTTTCCTCCATTTGCCAAGAATCCTTTCCAGAAGTCTGCCGTAGCTCTCGGCAATCTCGTCGAAGCAGTGGCTGAACCGTTCCTGGAAACGGAAGAATACATTCGTCCTCTTTTCCTGGGAACGAAGGAACCGCGATGCCAGCATCGGTGTCAGCGTAAAGGAGATGAACAGGGAAACCATCACCGCAAAGGTGATCGTCAGGCCAAACTCCTTGAAAAATCCGGCCACGGTACCCTTCATGAAGCCCATGGGCAGGAACACGGCCACTACGCTAAAGGAGGTCGCCATGACCGCCAGAACGATCTCCTTCGTTCCCATGGCGGCAGCAATCCCCGGTTCTTCCCCCTTTTCCCTGTGTCGGATGATGTTTTCCACTACCACAATGGCATCGTCAATCAAAAGGCCGATGGCCAAGGACAGGCCCAGCATGGACATGGTATTGATGCCAAAGCCGGAAAGGTGCATAAAAAAGAAGGTCGCCACGATGGAGGTCGGGAGCGTCACCGCGCTGATCATGGTGCTGCGGATATCTCCCAGGAACAGAAATACTACCAGCACGGCAAAGATGCCGCCCAAGATCAGATCCTCGTAAACGGAACGGATGGATTCCTCGATGCGCTTGGCATCATCCCGAACCAGATGCACCTGCACGTCAGCCGGAAGCGTCTCCTGCAGTTTGGCAAGTTCCGTTTTGACGGCCGCCGCGATCTTTACGGCATTCCCGCCCGACTGTTTCCCTATCTCAATGCCAATGGCCGATGTGCCATCATAGCGCGCCATGCTGGTACGATCTTTGATGGTGTCCTCCACTCGCCCCAGTTGGCGGAAATAGAGGGGCTGCCCGCCGCGCTTGGCCACCATGAGCCCTTCCAGTTCCTTGGGACTCGACAACCGGAAGCGGGTGGACACCGAGAGCACGGAAGCGCTGTTCTCCAGATTGCCGCCAGGGGTTTCCTTGATGGCCTTGGTGATGTTGTCCGAAAGTTCTGCGGTAGGCACGGCAAAGGCCCGCAATGCCTCCGGGCGCATCAGCATTTGTATCTCGCGCTTTTCCTCGCCGTAGACCGAAATCTGTCCCACGCCGGTAATCTGCTGCAGGGCAGGCTTTATCCTTTCCTCCAGCAGGATGGAGAGTTCGCGCTGGGACAGCGTCTTCGAGGTCAGCGCAATGGATGCCACCGGCTCGGCATTCATGTCATAACGGGCCACAACCGGCTCTTCGATGCCGGTCGGCAGCTCGCTCTTGATGGCATTGACCTTGTCCCGTATCTCCTGGGCAGCGGCCAAAGGATCGACTTTCATGTCAAACTCTATGCCGATCTCGGCACGCCCCTCTTGGGACTTCGAGGTGATGTGGCGCACCCCCGGCGCTTCTCCTGCGGCTTCCTCGATCTTCCGCACGATCTGGTTGTCCATCTGCTCCGGACGGGCACCCTCGTAGTTCACCTGCACCGTTACATAGGGGTAGGACATGTTCGGGTATTCAGCCACATTCAGGTTCAGTAAGCTCACGATACCCAAAAGTACCAAGGCAATGGTCATGACCGTCGCCAGAACGGGTCTTTTGATGCTAAGTTCCGGCAAGCTCATTATCCATTCCCTCCATAGACTGCCACCCGGTCGCCGTCCTTGATCTTGTCAAGGTTGTCCGTGATGAAGAGCATTCCCTCCCGCAAACCGCTTTCGATGGAAAGTTCCTCATCATACATATCTCCCACTGTCACATTGGTTTTTCGGGCAATCCCTTGCTCGTCCACCAAATAGACATAGCTTTGCCCTTTGTGGAAGAGTACCGCCGCCCGGGGCACGGTCAATGCCTTTTTTACCGCATCCTCCTTGAGGGAGAGCTCAGCAAACATGCCCGGCATCAGCAGGAACTCCGGATTCTCCACCCGCACCTTCACGGCGAACAGGCGGTTCTCCCGCCCGGCCACGGGATTCATCACCGCAATCTCTCCCGCAAAGACCTTGTCGGGATAGGCATCCACCTTGACAGTCGCCGGTGTGCCGATATCCACCTTGCCGATATCCTTCTGCTCCACTTGCACCACGACATAAACCGCATCAATCTGCTCCACGGTCATAAGCTGTGTTCCCGCAGACACCATCTGCCCCAGTGTAACGGTCTTGTTGGCCACCATGCCCGTCACCGGACTGGTGACCGTTGCATCTTCCAGACGCTTCTGGGCTATGGCCAGATTGGCAGCCGCATCATCCATTTCCGAACGGCTGATTGCCCACTGGGTCTGTGCAGCCTCCAGGGATTGCAATGAATTTGCGCCAAGATCATAAAGTCTCTGGACACGCCGATAGTTCGCCTCGATGTTGTCATTATTCACGGATGCCTTGCGAACGCCGTTTTCCGCCATACGGACATTGTTCGAGAGTTCCTGGCTGTCCGTCCGAAAAAGAGCCTCCCCAATTTCCACCATTTGGCCGTTCTCCGCATGAAGTTCCTCCACCTGTCCGGAATACCGACTGCTGATGATGGCCGAGGTTACCCCCTCCACCGTTCCCGTGAGGCTCAAACCCGGCTGCTTTTCTTCGACCTTGGCCTTGGCCGCCGTTACAGAGATGGGGGAGGTTTTTGTGGTTTCCTCCTGTCCGTTGTCCGATTTCCAGGTTTCGATTCCCCAGGCCAATGCCAATACTGCGCAGATACCCAGAAGAATCATCGGCATTTTTCTTTTCATTGCAGCTTCTCCTTTGCGTCTATGTTGGTTTGCCGCACGATTCCACCCATGAGTGCCCGCAGGACAGTCTTTTCATCTCCCGTTCCGTCTAATTCCATTGTATTCCATCCCTTCCTGCTATCAAAAATAAGACCACATTGACTCATTAAGTTCCATGCTACCACACAGAACAAATTAAGTCAATACGGTCTTATGAATATATTATATCGAGGGATGACCATTAAATCATTGATTCTCCTGCAGCCGTTCCTTGAATGCCGCCAGATAGGCATTTCCTCCAATGTGCGCTCGTTCTTTCCCGTGGAGGCTGCCATAAGACCAAACACCTGCTGAATGCCGCTGCCCGATAGGAATCCCGTGTCCGGCCGCACACCGATGGACAGCACTACAAAATTCGTCATCAATGACGTACCACCCTCCAGATGAATTTCCACCCGTTCATCATTCACGTAAACAAACTCTTTCAGGAATCGTTCCCCCCACATAATAGGGAAGCCCGCAATTGGCAAAGGGAATCTCCTCGCCCCGCTCCACCAAGACAATCTCCACTGCTTCATCCAACCGACGCAATCTCGCAGCTGCCGTGGCTCCACCCGCGACACCGCCAACAATGATATATTTGCTCATTTCGTATCCACACCTTTCTTTTCCTCAATTTTTTCATCTCCGGCTTTCGCCTTGCAAATCAGTTGTGTCATGGTACCCATGGGACAGTAAACACACCAGGATGAATATTTCACGCCGTGCGCCCCACCAATCTACAATTGAGCCCCACCCGTCCACGCATCAGCCCCACTTGGGCAATCCACGTATCAGTGCCACCAGTCCATGGTTCAGCCCCGGCCTCTCTTTTGTAAAATAACAGTAGG
>JAFSWY010000090.1 GCA_017444295.1 Selenomonadaceae bacterium
CAGTGTCAGGGAAGATCCCTCGGTCACCGGCGTAATATTGAGTGCCATTGTTGTTCCTCGCTTTCCATCTGCTCATTTTCATTATTCTGCTCATTAAAGAAAAACAGTTCCACTTTCGAAGCCTTCCCCTTGAGGGGAAGGTGGTAGCCGTAGGCTGACGGAGGAGGTGGACGAGGTGGCGAAGGGAGTTTCGCGGCAGGCCCCCCCTCCACCGCCGTCGGCGGTCCCCCTCCCCGTTCAGGGGAGGCGTATACTATTGACGCGGTTTTTCTTCAACGGATATTTTTCCATTGTACCGAAGCCCCAGCATGGTGATATCGTCGGACTGCTCGGCGCCTCCGGCATGCCGGCGGATCTTTTCCAGCAGTTTCGTCAAAATTTCCTCTATGTTCTGATTCGACGACAGAGCGTTCATTTCCTCCCGGATGCGCGGCTCCGTGAACAGATTTCCTTCCCCGTCCATGGCTTCCGAGACCCCGTCCGTATAAAGAAGGAGGGTATCCCCCGGAGCGAGAGTCACGCTTTGCTGATCATAGGGGAGCTCCATCAGCCCCAGCATCGTGCTCTTTTTTATGGGGAGGAAATCATAGCTCCCGTCCTTTCCCAAAAGGGGCGGGCAGTGTCCTCCGTTCACATAGTCCAGACGTCCCGTAGACAGATCCAGCATGCCCAGGAAAACCGTCACGAACATGGCCGCCTCGTTGCCCCGGCAAAGCTGCCGATTGGCCTCCTCCAGGGCAAGTGCCAGTTCGCTGCCTTTTGCCTTCATGACGCAGTTCTTGAGAACGGACTGTGACTTCGCCATAAAGAGAGCCGCCGGCACGCCCTTCCCGGACACATCGGCAATGGTGATGACGAGGCTCCCTTTCTCCGGCATGTAGAAATCGTAGAAATCCCCGCCCACGTTCCGAGCCGGATCCATCGAGGCATAGAGGTCGAACTCCTTCCGTTCCGGAAAGGGCCCGTGTCCGTCGGGCAGCATGTCCAGCTGTATCCGTGCCGCCACCTCCAGCTCCGTGCGGGCATGCTCCTTCTCCGCCGCCGCCTGGGCCATGTTCTGGATGTACCGCTTGAGTTCCTCCGTCATGGCATTGAAGCTGTCTGCCAGGTGCTCGATCTCATCTCCCGTGCGCACCTCCAGTTTCCGGTCGAAATTCCCGGCGGCGATTTCCTTCACATCGTCGGCCAGCCGGTGGATTGGCCGGGTGAACCGCGCCGCCATGACGCCGCTGCCGTAAAAGACAAGGAGCAAGATGGGGAGGAGAATCAGCCCGGTCTTGACCAGGGAGCCAAGGAAGATCTCTTGAAGGTCATTCCCGAAGTCTGTCATGTCCTCCCGGACAGCATGGGTGACCCGGGTCACGGGGGACTGGATCTCATCGTCCTTGATGACGGCGGCGAAGCTCCAGCCGATGGACGGCATGGGGGCGAAGGCAAGGTGGTATACTTTTCCGTTCAGCTCGATGGAAGTCACATCGCTTTCGCCGGCCGTCATGCGGCGGGCCAGTTCCGCGACGCTCGGGTTCTCCGATTCCCGGAGATCCACGGAATCGGTTTCTGCTGCCAGAAGTCCCTCCTCCTCGGAGGAAAAGACCACATGCCCGCCTCGGCCCAGAACGAAATTGATGTGTGATCCTTCCGGGGTTGACTCCACCTCGGATCGGTAGTTCTCTACACAGCCGCTGATGCCCACCACCCCGGCAAATCCTTCCTTGTCATAGTAGGGCATGACGCAGGCCACATCCAGATGCCCGTCGGTTCCGCGATAGGAACGGGTGAAGGAAGGACGGTCTACCTGCTCTCCCAACCGGTACCAGGGACGCTGCCGGTGGTCGAAGCCGGCGGTATATTTTTCCAAGACTTGCTTCTCGAAGGAAGCAGCCTCTTCGTCGCTGGGGCTCGCGCTCAGGGCGATCATGTAGCCGTGCTTCGATCCGGCAAAGAATTCGACCCCATGTTTTGGATATGCCTTGTGCATGAGCACCATGGGATCGGCGAGGTTTCCCGCGATGCCGATCTCCCGGCGCAAGGCTTCGTCCATGCCTTGCGTTAAGAGAGCCGGACTGTATTGGATGTGGGGCATGGTGAGGGGGACCGCCGCCCCTTGACGCACATCGGGCAGACTGCGGGGAAGATAATGTTCGGGGGACTGCAGGAACATGGACATCTGGTCGGACAGATACGCCACATCCTCGCGAACAGCCATGAGTTCCCGATCGATCAGCCGGGCCTTGGTCGTGGCAACTTCCTTCAGCCGTTCCTTGGCCTGTTTCTCCGCATACTCCCCCATAGATGCCTCCAGGAAGGCGCCCAGGTTATGTTCCTGCGCCCGGATGGAGTGCCCGGCGGCAGAGATGCTGTAGAGCGCTACGCCCCCCACGGCCAAAAGGGCAGCCAGAAGGCTGGTGAACACCAGCAGGAGCACCCGCCCCCGAATGGATAACTTGATCATAATTCGCTCCTATTGCGTTGGAAATAAATACATAGAGATTATACCGCAGTTGCGACGCGATAACCAGTCGGATTCAAATTTCGCCGGAGGTAATATTTGGGCATATTCAAATCATATCTCACCCCAATCGGTTCATTGCAAACACAAGAGGATTCCACGGACGTTTGGAGAATTATATATGGTCGAGGATATTTGCTCATCATCGGCAGGAGGCGCGGTCATGCATGATCTATGGCATCCGTGGCATGGATGCGTCCGTATCAGCGAAGGGTGCGCCAGCCGGCTGATTTGCAACGGCTGCCGTCCTTGCGGCATCTGCGAGAAAACTACGGAAGAAGGTTGATGTTATGTCCATAGAAAAAGTACGGTCGTTTTTCCGCTCCTATGGCATGGAGGACCGCATCTTGGAATTTGCCGAATCCAGCGCTACGGTGGAGCTTACCGCCCATGCGGCAGGATGTGAGCCTGCCCGTATCGCCAAAACGCTGTCCTTCGATTTGGCGGGAGAGCCGATTCTTGTGGTGACGGCAGGGGATATGCGGATTGCCGGAGCAAAATTCAAGGCGGTATTTCACGGCAAACCCAGGATGCTGTCGGCAGATATGGTGGAAAATGCCATCGGCCACGGAGTCGGCGGCGTTTGTCCCTTTGCTGTCAATGCCGGAGTGAAAGTGTATCTCGACATATCCCTGAAACGGTTTGATACGGTGTTCCCGGCCTGTGGAAGCGGGAACAGTGCCATTGAGCTTACCCCGGAGGAAATGGAGAAGTATTCCGGGGCGGTGGGTTGGGTAGATGTGTGCAAGTGAGCAGGGGGCAGCAAGGTTGAGGATTGCGATTGTCACGGGAGCCTCCAGCGGATTGGGGCGTGAGTATGCCAAGTTGCTGGATAAAGAAGGTATGGATGAGATATGGCTCATCGCTCGACGGGAAAACCGGCTCCTCGAATTGGCAGGAGAAATCGCTGCCAAGACGAGGATTTTTCCCCTCGACCTCATTTCGGAGTCAACAACGAGACAAATTGCCGAAATTCTAAAACAGGAACAGCCGTCCGTTCGTTTTTTGATCCATGCGGCGGGATTTGGGAAGATTGGCAGTGAGGAAGATATCACAGAAGTGGATATTGCCCGAATGATCGACCTGAACTGCAGGGCGGCAGTTCTTATGACACATCTGGCAATTCCCTATATGGGGGAAAAGAGTCATATTCTGCAAATCTGTTCCTGCTCCGCGTTTCAGCCAATCCCCTATCTCAATGTATATGCGGCAACAAAATCCTTCCTGCTGCACTACAGTCGCGCCCTGGCTGTGGAACTCTCTCCCAAAGGTATCGCGGTTTCCGCCGTCTGCCCATATTGGATCAAGGATACAGAGTTCATCCCCATCGCTCAAAACACGAAAAATTCCACCTATATCAAGGGATTTCCCTTTGCCGGGACGCAGGCTGCCATCGCGGCAAAATCCTTCGCCTCTGCCAAGAAAGGAAAGACAGTCATTACTCCGGATGCTATTTCCACTCTCCATCGGTTCATTACAAGCATTCTGCCGCATCAGTGGCTGATGGCGGCGAGCAAGTGGTTTCACGGTCATGGGGGAAAGTGAAGCAGTACACAAAAGGGAAGAGTCAAAATTGTTGTCACTGAATGTCATCTTTATATCACTATTCCCGGCGTGCTATGATATACTCACCAAAAATAGAAAGCCGCAACGAACCATCGAGATGATTCCTGTACGAAACTTTAACGGTTTTCTAATTCCTGCCGGAAATCGGATCTATCAATCCCGTCATGATTGACCGGGACTACGGTATCATCGCCGGGAAGGCGTGGTCATGCACGATATATGGAATCCGTGTTGGTGTTTTAGTGCTATGCGCTAAAATTCAAACGGCAGATATGCAGCTATGACAGCAAAGGCAATCGCCGGTAACATATTGGCGACCCTCAGCTGCTGACTTCTAATCAGATTTAAGCCGACGCAAAAAATTAAAATCGAACCGATAAGGGATATATATTTAACAGCCAGTGCTGTCATGATGGGAGAGATGAGATTTGCAAGAAGTGTTATAGAGCCTTCCACGATGAATACCGGAATTGCGGAAAAGACACACCCTTTTCCCATAGATGATGTCATGACGGCAATTATAATAAAGTCCAAAACAGACTTAACTGCAAGAATATTGTAGTTATGTAATATACCGTCCTGTATGGCGCCCACAATTGCCATAGCGCCTATGCAAACCGTCAGGGATGCGGTAACAAACGCTGTTATAAAATGCGCGTCATTGCTGTTACCTGTTTTATTTTTTAACCATGCAGCAAAATTTTCAAACCATTTTTCAATACCGATCCACTCCCCCGCTATGCAGCCTAATGCAAGACAAAGAACAACGAGCATGGATTTACCGCTGCTAATCGAACCGTTTTCCATTTGCAGCATTCCCTCCATTGCCCCGGCAATACCAAGAAAAATTACGCAGATACCGCATACATGGCTTATGGATTTCTGCTGTTCTTCAGTAAATAATTTTCCTGCAAAATGTCCTAAGATACCGCCAAGCAGTATACTGACGGTATTTATGATTGTTCCTAAACCGATCATCAGATGGATCTCCCCCTAAAATATTTGTCTCAAACTTCCCACATGACAAACATCTCTAGTATAACACGTTTTAAATAGCTTGCTGTTTCACGCAGGATAAATTTTCATGAACAAGGATGAGGAGCGCAGTCGTAGCAGAGCTACGTCAAGCGATCGAAGACACAGTTCAGGGAAATTTAGACAAGTCAAACAGC
>JAFSWY010000091.1 GCA_017444295.1 Selenomonadaceae bacterium
CCCTTGTCAATCATCTTCTGAATGGTGGGCCTTGCCCACTCCGGCACCTCGTCCACCGTTTTGTACCGCATTTCCTCGTCCTCCTTTTCCGTCTCGCCCAAACGGCTTGCCAAAGCGTATTCGTCATAGAAGTCCTGTCCCATCCTCGCCCTGGCGAACCGCACGGCATCGCTTCTGCCTATTCGTTTTTGGCTTACATTTTGGCCAGGAACTTCTCGCATGCTTCTCTGTCGCCGTGCTTTATGAGCTTGTCGAACTGCTTTATCAGTTCCCATTCGTCGTCGAAGGCGCGTAACTGGCGCTGTTTTCGCGTTCCGCCAGGTTTATAGGTTCCTTTTGGCCTCCCTGCGCCTTTCCTTGCGCCTCCCCATGAATTATCCACGATCTCCGCGCTCCATCCACCAGAATGTTCCTCGGATGAACAGTCCGCAG
This sequence comes from Selenomonadaceae bacterium, assembly GCA_017444295.1. Classification (GTDB taxonomy): domain Bacteria; phylum Bacillota; class Negativicutes; order Selenomonadales; family Selenomonadaceae; genus UBA3796. The sequence goes on from JAFSWY010000091.1 coordinate 433, forward strand.
GTCATAAAACCGATGGCCATGCCGTACAACCACGATTTAATTTGAATTTCCGGCCATGCGAAAACAGTGGTTATTGCTAGCACGATCCAGCAAACAATCATTGATTTCATTTGAATAACGTGATAGAATGGTATCAACAAGGGCGATTCCTCGCTCTCATTGATTCTTTGGCTCTGCTAACGTCTATCGCTTGTCTCGCTTCTGACGTTCGTGGAGCTTTTTTATTTCTTCCATGAGCCATTCCGTAATTTGCCTTGTTCCGATAAAAACTGCAAGCAATGTGGCCATGTGTCCAAGAAGCTCCCAATCTACCACGTTTTCACCTCCTTTCGATGGTTTTAATTATAACGAATTCTTTATAATTTGTCAATATAATAATTCAAGATTGGCCTGGATTATTTTGCCCGCCTCCCCTTGCTTTCCAAGGTTTGGCGGGCTTTCTGCATGGTTCTTACCAGTTGAAGGCGTAGCCGAAAAGGGTCTGTTCCTCCTGTGTCGTCCCCTTGATCGGCAAAATGCCAACAATGGAGGCGTTGCCTTCGAACACATTGACTGCAACAAGGGCTGCGTAAGGTTCCGCGCCGGGGTAAATGCCCTTTGCCTCGCAGATGAAATAATGGTTTGCGCCGCGAACGACCTGCGAGCCGACGTAGGCGATGGGCTTGTAGGAAACACCCACAAGCTGCTTTTCCGCTGTGTCAAATGCCGCTTGGATCTCCGGGGAAAAGTCTGCCTCCTCGATGATGTTGACCACCTTCGCGCCTTCCCCGCGAATGCTCCCTTCTCCAGGAGGAATGTTGATGATAAGGCCGACAATCATCTTGCCTCTGCTCTTTGTAGAGCGGATTTCCTCGCAAATGAGGAAATGGTTTTCCCCGTTGGCGAGCTGCTTGCCGACGTAGAAGATGGGCTGGTACGTCGCTCCCAAAATGCCGCTGTTGACAATCCCGACCGCGCTTGCCACGTCCTGCGGGAGATTATTCCCCGCCTTGTTGATGATCTCGTAGCCGCCAAAAATCCCGCCAATCTCAATTTCACCAAACTTTTTCCCCATTTTGGTTTTCTCCTTTCACTTCTTGACAATGTCCTTGATGTTTTCTGCCGCCTGCACGGCCTTCTGCGCCTCTGCGGCGGTTGCCGCAATTTTGCCGAGCGTTTCTCCCGGGCTCTGCGGCTGTGATCTGTCCAGCGTCACGCCGCGAAGAAAGCCGAGAAGCCCGCCCGCAATGGATGCTTGCATCTCATGCCCTGTGCTTCCTGTCAGCATTCCGCCAACGACAGATACCAGAAGCGTAATGGTCAGGCCGATGCCAACAATCTTGTCCAGACTTACATCTTTCATTTCAGCACCCCCCACAAGGCAAGCCCCGCCATAATGAGAAAAGCCACGACCTCCCTTGCCCCGATGCTGGAATGCTTGTGGCTTTCCAGTTCCGAGAGCCTGTCCTCGTGACTTTTCAGCTTATCGTGTACCTCTTTCGTATCATCCGTCCTTTCTTTAATCAGCGTTTCGACTATTGCCAGTCTCTCTGATGTTTCAGCCTGTTTTCGCAGCAGCTCATCCACTTTCAATTCCAATCTTGATTCCTCTGGCATAGCCCCACCCCCTTCTCCCTGCGTCTCTTTCATTGAGTGATCTCCTGGTCATTGGCAAAGATATCCACATTTCCTGCAAAATAAGGAATCGGCTCATGGCCCGGGCAGCTCACTTCTAGATATGGCTGCATATCTCTCGTGTAGTGGCATACCATCTCATCGCCTGTCATCCACTCTGCACGCCTCACGATCCTGCCAGCCTTGGCGTATTCGAGTCATTACCGAATGTCATCACCATCTACTCCTTTCAGGCACAGGAAAGCCGCTATGGATACCCATAACGGCTCATGTGTGCTATAATATTCCCGTTGCCCAAAACCCTCTTTGGAGTCCTGCAACGGGAAGGAGGGGTGCGTGTTTGTCTCCGCCTGATTTCGTGCTGACCGTCATGGCGAATGTAGCTGCCTACTACACCGTCAAGTGCTTAGACTGGTTCGTCACGCTAATCATGGGTAACTAAGCCCGGTCTGGCATAGCCGCAAATATGCAAAAAGCCCCCGATGGATGGCCATATCCTATCGGGGGCTTCCTGTTTGTGCGCTTTGTCTCCGCGTTTTTGCCTACAGACAGTATAGCACGTCCATCCCTAGATTTCAAGAAATCTGGAAGCCCTTCCCTGAATTTTTGCTTTACTCCTCTGCCATCCATCCGCAGTCAAGGCTGTAGAGGATTTCCTTCACGGCATCCTTGAGCCGGTC
>JAFSWY010000092.1 GCA_017444295.1 Selenomonadaceae bacterium
CAGCCTATCTTCAAGCGGGTGAAGTATGAGTGGATTTCCTTGGGGAACATCGAGAGGGTGTTCACTGTGATCCGCGACATGGCTGGGATCGACCCGTCCCTGACCATCCACTGCATCCGCCATACGGTCGCATCCAAGCTGATGACTGCGGGCGTGGATATTTCCACCATCCAGTCCATCGGGGGATGGGCAAGCCCAAGCACCCTGCTTTCCATCTACGCACATTCCAATGAAAAGGCAAAAGAAAAAGCCATGAAGGGTGTCCTGTTCTGATGAATAGGTGTCCTTTTTGGGTGGAAAACAGAAAGGTTGGCAAAGGTTGGCACTGGGTAGTCAAAGGTTTTGGGAAGGTTTTTCAAAGGTTAAAAAAGGGATTTGAAAAGGGTTACATGGATTCAAGACACGAAATCAGGACAAAACAGTATGGAAACATAGGTAAAAATACAGTAAAACTATATTGTTTCATCTGATTTTGAAAAGACTCTTGACAGAACCCTGCGAAAAAGGTAAGATATATGAGTATCTTATATGACAGACGGAGAGTTGTCCGAGTGGTTGAAGGAGCACGACTGGAAATCGTGTGTGCGTTGATAGCGTACCGAGAGTTCGAATCTCTCACTCTCCGCCATTTTTATTCTCAAAAAGAGTTCCTTTTCCAGGTCGGACCGCAGCGCCTGGGTCTTGCGCAATGGAGTCTTGTGAACCCCGTCAGGTCCGGAAGGAAGCAGCGGTAAGCGAGTCGCTTCATGTGCCGCGAGGGTGCCTGGGGGCTGTGGCCCGACGTTGAAAAGGGAAATTGCTGAAACAGTCCGGGAGGGCTGTTTTTTTATTGTCGTGGGAAGGAGATGATGGGATGGCGTATCTTGCGCTTTATCGAAAGTGGAGGCCGGGAACCTTCAAGGAATTGGCGGGGCAGGAGCATATCAGCCAAACACTGTCCCAGGCAATCCTCTCCGGCAGGATTGGCCATGCCTATCTTTTTTCCGGCCCCAGGGGGACGGGCAAGACCAGCACGGCGAAGATTCTCGCAAAGGCACTGAACTGCGAGCAGGGACCCACCCCGGAGCCCTGTGGTGTCTGCGGAAACTGCCGCAAGATTGATGACGGCTCCTCCATGGATGTGTTCGAGATCGATGCGGCATCCAACCGCGGGATTGATGAGATTCGCGATTTGCGGGAGACGGTGAAGTTTGCCCCGGTGGATGGCAGGTACAAGGTCTACATCATCGACGAGGTCCACATGCTGACCACGGAGGCATTCAATGCCCTCCTGAAGACTTTGGAGGAACCGCCCGCCCATGTGGTCTTTATCCTTGCCACGACAGAGGCCCACAAGGTACCTGCCACCATCCAGTCCCGGTGCCAGCGGTATGATTTCCGCAGGATTTCGGTGGAGGACATCGAGAAACGCCTCCGGTTCGTGGCAGAGGAAATGGGGTTTGAGGCAGATCCGGAGGCGCTCTCTCTGATTGCTGTCCAGGCGGATGGCGGCCTTCGGGATGCCCTGGGCATTCTCGACCAGTGTTCCGCCCTGTCCGAAGGCAAGGTGACGACAGAGCGGGTGCAGCAGATTCTCGGGCTCATCGGCCATGACTGGATCTTCAAGATGACCGAGGCATTGGCGAAGAAGCGTTCCGGAGAAATCCTTGGCATGGTGGCGGAACTTTTGCGTGAGGGAAAGGACCTCAAGCAGATCCTTGTGGAGCTTTCCCTGCACCTGAGAAGCCTCATGGTCTATCAGGCGGCGGGAACCGTGGAGCAGATGGACCTTTATGCGGAGCCACCGGAGGTTCTCAAGGAGCAGGAAGCCCTTTTTTCCCAGGAACGCATCATGGAGATCATCCATTGCCTGCACGAAGCCCTGAGTGAACTGAAATGGTCGCCCCAGCCCCGCATCACTGTGGAGGTGGCCTTGCTTTCCCTCTGCCGGGAGGCAGGGGCGGGCAGCACGGCAGGGGCGGCGGCATCTGTCTCTGCAGAAGCTGGGGATGAGCGCATTGCCCGGCTGGAGGCGAAATTGGCGCAGATGGCGGCTCTTGTGGCAGATGGAGCGGGGGCGGCAAGGAGGAAAGAACCTTCCGACACGGCGGCAAGAAAGGAAGCGTCATCCAAGCCGAGGCAGCCCGCTCCTCCTGCGGCAGGCGCGCCTACAGCACCGAGTGCCGAGGGCACGGCTCTATGGAAGGATGTGCTGGATGGGTTTCGGGCGGCAAACAACCAGCCGGCACTGGCATGCCTGGGGCAGGGCATCTGCATCGGCATGACGGATACCCAGTTTTTCCTGCGCTTCCCCGGGGATATCATGGCTTCCCTTGCTGCCCGCATTTATCGCAAACCGGTGGAGGACGCATTGGAACGGCTGGCGGGAAAGCCGCTGCAGATGGTTTGCTCGGCAGAGGAATCCCCGCCGCCTGTTCCAAGGAATGACGAGCAAAAGGTGAAAAAGGCGAAAAAGCCTCCCGCCCAGGAGGAGCCGCGCATGCAGCCGGATTTCAAGGCTTTGACGCCGCAGGAACAGGAAAACATGCAGCATGCCGTGGATATCCTTGGGGACCACTTCATCCTGCCTCCGGGGGACGAGATGGCACCACCGCCGGAAGAGGATGAAGAATGAGTTGACGATTTGCTTTGGATTTGGTAGGCTAGAGACAGTGCTATGGATGATCAGCGAGACAGCTTTTGGGAAGGGGATTGAGATATGTTTGGCGGAATGGGAAACATGGGCAATATGGCCGGTATGATGAAGAAAGTCCAGAAGATGCAGAATGAGATGAAGAAGATGCAGGAGGAGCTGAAGCGCAAGACCGTGGATGTCTCTGCAGGTGGCGGCGCCGTGAAGATTGTCATGAACGGTGAGAAGCAGGTGCAGTCCCTCACGATCGATCCTGCGGCGGTGGACCCCGAAGATGTGGAGATGCTGCAGGACCTCATCTCGGCGGCGGTCAATGAGTCCATCAAGAAGGTGGACGAGATGATGGCAGCGGAGATGGGCAAGCTCACCGGCGGCCTTGGGCTTCCTCCGGGGCTGTTCTGATGCAGTATATCGCGCCTTTGGCAAAGCTCATCGAGCATTTTCGCGCTTTGCCCGGCATCGGTTCCAAGACGGCGGTGCGGCTTGCCTATCATGTCCTGGATATGGATGCCGTACAGGCAAAGGCATTGGCCGAGGCTATCATTGAGGCGAAGGAGAAGATCGGCTACTGCAACACCTGTTTTAATCTCAGCGACAGGAATCCCTGCCAGATCTGCGGCTCGGATGCCCGTGACCATTCCGTGATCTGCGTGGTGGAGCAGCCGCAGGACGTGGCTGCGATGGAACGCATGCGGGAGTTCAAGGGCGTCTACCATGTCCTTCATGGGGCACTGTCCCCCTTGGAGGGGGTCGGTCCCGAGGACATCCGCATCAAGGAGCTTCTGAACCGCCTTTATGACAGCGATGTGAAGGAGGTCATCATGGCGACGAACCCCAATGTGGAGGGGGAGGCCACTGCCATGTACATCGCCAAGCTCCTGAAGCCCGCGGGGATCAAGGTGACGCGTATTGCCCATGGGCTGCCTGTGGGCGGGGATTTGGAATACGCGGATGAAGTGACGCTCTCCAAGGCCATGGAGAACAGAAGGGAGATATGATATGCTGGAATTCGTGGTGGCGTTTGCCATTGGGCTCATTTTGCTGGGCATCCTGCTCAAGCTCTTGTCACTGCCCTTGCGCCTGGTGTGGAAGTTCATCACCAACAGCGTTGCGGGAGCCGTGATACTCTGGCTGGTCAGCCTGATCGGCATCCCCGTAAAGATCAACATCATCAGCGCTCTGGTGGCCGGTATTTTCGGTGTACCGGGTGTGCTGGCGATTATTGCCTATACTTATTTATAGGGAATAGGATGGAATCCAACGAGCTTGTCCCGTTTTTGGGGATAGGCTCGTTTTTTGGTACAAAATAATTTATTGCGGCTTCAGAAACTGCTTGATCGCATGGTAGTATTTGAGTCCGACATCCATCCCGTATGCTGCCACGATTTGCCGATATACATGGTGCTTGAATTGTATGTTTTGTGGTGCATTGTCTACCAGTGAGACTATGGAAGCGACCACCTTTTGCTTTGCCTTTGCTTGGCTCAAAGCCATTTGGATACAATGATTGCGATCTTGTGTGGTTCTTGTGGTTTGGGGGACAGGTGATTCTTCGTGAATGACCATGATTTACCTTCTTTGTGGGAAAATTCTTTTATCGAGTATTCTGTGAACAATCTCGTTGGAGGAGACCAAGGTGGCAGACAATAGCTTTGTGTCTTGTTTCGTGGTACAATATCAATGACAGCCAGACTTTTACTAAAGAGCGGAGTTTATGGAAAGAGTTTCGCAGAATACAGGTGATGAGATGAGCAAGGGAAAACTGATTGTGATAGAGGCCGGGGATGGTTCGGGGAAGGCGACACAGACGGAGAGGCTCTACGAGCATCTTCGGCAGGATGGCAGGAAGGTGCACCGCATTTCCTTCCCCG
>JAFSWY010000093.1 GCA_017444295.1 Selenomonadaceae bacterium
ACAAGATGGAGTATGACGACGGGAAGAACGAATACACCTACTATGCCAGCGACAGCCGCAAGAAGCTGAAAATCAATGCGAAGAACGGTGTTGTCGTGAAAATCAAGTGCGACTTGTACGATTAATACTTATCCCGAATTAAAATTTTAAATCTTTTATAGGATTTCATCCGAGAACGTCTCATACACTCTCCGTAAGAAATAAAATTTCTAACGGAGAGTAGTATAAAAACTATGATTTAAGCAAGGGGGAACTTTTTTTGATGCGAAAGGCACTTTTATCCACCTGCGCGGCAACACTGCTGGCCGCTTCCGCGTCCACAGCTTTCGCCGCAGCAAATCCTTTCGAGGATGTGCCTGCTGACCATTGGGCTTACGACGCGGTGGCGCGGCTTGCTGCCGACGGCATCATCGATGGCTACGGTGACGGCACCTATCGTGGCGCGCAGATGATTACGCGCTTTGAGATGGCGCAAATGGTCGCCCGGGCTATGGCGAAGAGCCCCTCCGGCGCGGACAAGGCGATGGTCGATAAACTGGCGGCAGAGTTTGCTGGCGAGTTGGCAAACCTCGGTGTCCGCGTGGAGGCCCTCGAAAGGAATGCCGACAAGGTAAAGTGGACGGGCATGCTGCGTTATCGTTAACAAGAATGTACAGATCCTTATTGGCAAACTGCCCTACATGACCAAGATCGACAACGGCATGGTTTATGACGATACCCTGTCTGGAGGGCAAATCACCTTCGGCAATAAGGTCAAGGCGACGCTGACGGCGGGACGTTCTTCCCACTTTGACACGTTGGAAATTTCTCCGGGCGATCGGGCCGGCAGCTATCAGGCCGTCGAGGTTTATAACAACCGCGCCGATAAAATCCTTTGGGGTGTTGGTTTCCATCACTGGGCCAATAGGAATCTGCTTTTCAGGGCTGCCAGTACGTCGGCTGTTAACATTTGGGACATCGGCCTTGGCTATCGGTTCGACCGGAACATCTCTGTTCATGGTGCTTATGCTTAGACGACCAACCCTGTGGGGGAACCAGAAGCGCCGCCTGCTCCTGCAGAACCGGCAACCGCTTTCTCCAAACGTGCGTGGAGCATCGAGTTCGACTACAAGAAAGCGATGCCTGCCAATAAAGGTTCGTGGGGCGGGTTCATCGCCTATCGTCAACTTGGTCACTATGCTGCAATTGCGCCGACTTATGACGCGATGAGAGTGGGATTTAAAGGTGTAGAACTTGGCATAGATTACGTCTTCATGAAAAATGTCATGGGTACGGTGAAATATTTTGTCGGCAAGGAAATGCAGGATGAATATGATATTGATGATCCTATGCAATCTTCTGCCTATCCCCTCTTCGCGGAGTTGAAGTGCTTTTTCTAACCCAAAGCCCCATGGCAGACTGGCCTACTGGCCCATCATGAAGGCGGTTTGGGAGTAATCGCAGGAACCTGCACAAAACAAGCCCTTCCCGACAGGCAATATCCCGTCGGGAAGGGCTTTATTTGTTGCGCCTTGCTCCGTCCTATTCTTCGATATCCTCATCAATCCCGCGATTCTCGCGAATCTTTACGCCGGAAGGGAACAGCTCATCCAGGGGAACGATCTCCAGATCCCCCTCCAGGTTCGCCATGATGACATCCTGGACCTCAAACTCCGACATAAGCTGCAGGCTCGTCCCTGCAGGAACGAAAGGATGTTCCGTGTCAGCGATGACGGCCACGGCATCGAATTCGCGCTTGCCGTCGGAAATCGCCTTGTACATCGCAAGCTCCTCCGCCGTGCAGTAAGCCTTCGGCGAGGCATTGTCGATGCTGCATCCGGAATACAGAGTGCCGTCGCTGGTCAGGGCACATGCCCCCACCGGCATGGTCCCATGCTCCACGTAAGCATTCCGAATGGCATCCATCGCCGTACGCACCATGGTATCTATAATATCTTCATTCAACATGTTCCATCCTCCCCCAGCCAAAAGATATTTTTAATTCTCTCTGTATATATTATCCATCTCCTAAAAAAATCCTGCTTGAAAAACAAAATCACCCATTCTCCTCATATGACATCCACACTGATGATCCCATCCAGCTTCTTCAGGGCGCCAACAACAATGACATTCTTCACGCTCTTCCGGTTATAGACCTCCAATTCAATGCAGAGATGTTTTTGGTCCGTCAGGTCCGTGGCCTCGTCCTCCACTTCCTTCACCTTGATGCCCTTGATCTTCAGATGCAGATCCTCCATACAGGAACTGATGTGTATCAATTGCCCCGGCCGGTCCACCGTATGGATGACCACGGAAAAATTGCGCTCATGCATGACCCATTCATCAAGCTTCGAAAGCCGTCCCAGGGTCACGAAGACCAGCGCTGTGGTGAAAAGCGCCTCCACATAGAATCCGCCGCCCACGGCCAAACCTACACCTGCCACAACCCAAAGGCATGCCGCCGTGGTGAGTCCCGTGACCGTGAGACCTTCCTTCATGATGGCACCGGCACCGAGAAAACCGATGCCGCTGATGACTTGTGCCGCCAAACGGGCCGGGTCTGCATTCGTCCTGCCCTCCACTCCGGAATAGATGGCATCGGACAATATCATGATCAGGCAGGAGCCAAGGCAAACAAGAACATTTGTCCGCAATCCCGCCGACTTCCGCCTGGACTGCCGCTCGTAGCCGATGACGCCTCCCAGTGTCGCCGCAAGAGTCAATCGGAGCACCAGCTCCCACTCTGAAACCATCCTGCCACCTCCCCTTTGACAAATTCTCAAACATTCTTTCGCTTTATCCACAAATTCATCCACACCTGTGGATAACTTATAACAGTATTTTACCGCAATACTATCAAGAATTCCACCCAAATCTGTGGACAATGTGGAAAAAGCTGTGGACAAGTCACCATTTTCTGTATGGTTTGTTCGACAGGCTCGAATTATAATACCTGTTGTCCATCGACACCTCTTCCCCCAGCCATTCCGGCCTTTCAAAGCTCTCGTCCTCACGCTGCAGCTCGATCTCGGCCAGGACAAGGCCGTCATTTTCCCCAAAAAAGACATCGATTTCCCAGAGATGCGCCCCATGGCTCTCATGGTACCGCGCCTTTTCGATGATGGTGGGCTTGCACATGCCGAGCATGGCTTCCGCATCCTTTCGGGGAATCTCATACTCAAATTCCTGCCTCGAAATCCCCTCATTCCGCCCCTTCACCGTCAAATAACCATGCGCGCCCTTCACGCGCACCCGCACGGTCCGGTCGGCTTCCGTGCAAAGATAGCCCTGGGCAATCCTCGTTCCTTCCCCGCCAGGCTTCCATCTGCCCCTGTCCACCAGAAACTTGCGCTCAATCTCCATTCCCATACCGGCATCTCTCCCAAAAATAACTTTTCCTTAAAATGATTCGAGAAGCCTCTTCCTATTCCCTTCATTTTTCATCAAAATGTTGCAAAATAGAAACTTGCGCAAGCCAAGACTTGACCGTATAATGTATACTAAAATGATATCCGGGAAAGAAACCTTGCATTCCCGTGATACATATTAATGTTGATCGACTAGAGAAAAGAGGTACGATTTTGAACAATTCCTCCTTCCCGCCGCGAAACGAACGAAAAAAAACGGCCATGTGGCCGTGGATTCTGGCGCTTGCCTGCTTCCTTTGCGCCGCCATCGCGGGGGCGATATTCGCATCCTCCAGCCTCCTGGACAAGCCCAAGGATACGAAAATCACTGTGAAAAAAGAGGAGCTTCTCACCGCAAAGGACAAGGCCACCATCATGATCATGGGCGTAGATGAGCGAGAGGATGACGTAGGGCGCTCCGATACCCTCATGGTTGCCACGATTGACCCTGATCTCGACAAGGCGGCGCTGCTTTCCATTCCCCGTGATACAAGGGTAAAAATCCAGAAATACGGCTATGACAAGATCAATGCTGCCTTTGCCTACGGTGGGGAAAAGCTCACCCAGCAAACAGTGGAGGATTTCCTTGGCATCAACATCGACTACTACATCATCATCAATACCCGTTCCTTCGTCAAGATCATCGATGCCCTGGGCGGCATCGACATCAATGTGGAGAAACGCATGTACTATGAGGATCCATGGGATGATGACGGAGGGCTTCTCATCGACCTGAAGCCCGGCTTGCAGCACATGGACGGAAAAACTGCCGTCACCTATGTCCGCTACCGCGATGAGGATGGGGATATCGGACGCATCGAGCGGCAGCAGAAATTCATGAAGGCCTGCATGGAACAGCTCACCAGCCCTTCCATCCTGACAAAGCTTCCTACCGTCATACAGGAAGTCATGGATTCCGTGAAGACCAACCTCTCCATGAGGCAGCTTCTGGAATTCGCCGGCACCCTCAAAAGCGCCCAGAAATACGGCCTCCGCACCGAAATGGTTCCGGGACGTCCCCTGTACATTGAGGGCATCAGCTATTGGATTCCTGACATCACCAAAATGCGGTCCACCGTGGCAGAGACCCTTGGCATCAATGTCAGCAGCGACCTGCGTTCCAGATTCGAGCGTACAGCACGGGAATACGAGGACTCCATTCCTGCAACCGCCACGGAGGTTCCGGAAAGCGATACCTCCATCGGAAAAGCCTACTCCCCCTCAAAAGAATCGTCAGGAAGAAATGCCTCCGACAAAACCGAGCGCGAGAACCTGAATCCTCACAGCACGAAGAAAAAAGATTCCACAACAAGCCAACCAAAAGATAGCGAAGAGGACTTGCCGGAAAATCTCGATATCCCGTCCAAGGGCTCCAGTGAAGGGAGAAAACCGGAAGTGCCGAAGGATACGTCTCCGACGCCCGCCCAATCCCCGGTTGCACCCCCATCGTCCCCGGACGGGACAGATTCCTCCGTACCCACCCGTGGCGGGGCTACCGTAAAAACACAATGACCGGATCATCAAAAACCGCTGCCGTAGCACCATGGCAATCATGGCGCCGCAGCAGCGGTTTTTCGTTCCTTACTTATTCGCTTTTCTGGTCCATGGTAGCCATGGATGCCACCCTGTCGTTGTCATTTGTTTTCATGAGCATGACACCCTGGGTATTGCGGCTGATGACGGATATCTCGTCCACATTGGTGCGGATGACAATGCCCTCCGTCGTTATAAGCATGAGCTCCTGATTGGGCTTCACGACTTTAAGCCCAATGACCGCACCGGTCTTCTCCGTGACCTTCATGTTGATGAGGCCCTTGCCGCCCCTCGTCTGGGCGCGGTACTCCGTCGTCGGTGTCCGCTTGCCGTAGCCGTTCTCCGTCACCGTCAGCACGTCCGCGTTGCGATGGAGATTTGCCATGCCTATGACCTCATCCCCTTCGTTCAGGCGAATGCCGCGCACACCGCGCGCCGTGCGTCCCATGGCCCGCACATCGCTCTCGTCAAAGGCGATGGCCATGCCGCCCTTCGTGCCGAGAATCACATAGCGCTCGCCATCCGTGAACTTGACGCCGATGAGCTCGTCATCATCGTCAAGATTGATGGCAATGAGGCCGCCCTTCCGCATGGAGCTGAACTCAAGAAGCCCCGTCTTCTTGACGATTCCCTTCTTCGTTGCCATGAAGAGGAACCTCTCGGGATTGAACTCCTTGACCTGGATGACCGCAGTGATCTTCTCATCCTTGTCCAGCTGCAGGAGATTGATGATGGCGGTTCCCTTCGCCTGACGGCCGGCTTCTGCGATCTCATAGGCCTTGAGATAGAAGACCCGCCCGCGACTCGTGAAGAAGAGGATGGTATGGTGTGTCGTGGTGATCAGGAGATTCTCGACGAAATCCTCCTCCTTCGTTCCCATGCCGGCAACACCTCGCCCTCCGCGCTTCTGGTTGCGGTATGCCGTCAAGGGCATCCGCTTGATGTAGTTGTTGTGGGTGAGGGTGATCACCACATCTTCCTCGGCGATGAGATCCTCCACAGCAAGGGAGGAATCATCAATGGTAATGCGGGTGCGGCGCTCATCACCGTACTTTTCCTTTACCGCCGTGAGTTCCTGCTTGATGATGCCAAGGATGCGGCTTTCATCGGCAAGAATGGCCTTGTACTCCTCAATGGCCTTCAAAGTTGCCTCATATTCCTCCTCAATTTTCTCCCGTTCCAGTCCGGTGAGGCGCTGCAGACGAAGGTCGAGAATGGCCTGTGCCTGCTTGTCGGAAAGCTGGAAGCTCTTCATCAGGGCATCCTTGGCAATCTCTGCCGTACGGCTCTCCCGGATGGTCGTGATCACCGCATCGAGATTGTCCAGGGCAATGGTCAGTCCTTCCAGGATATGCGCCCTTGCCTCTGCCTTTGCTAGCTCGTATCTGGTCCGGCGGGTAATGACATCCTCCTGGTGCTTGATGTAGTAATGCAGGACTTCCTTGAGGTTCAGCACCTGCGGTCTTCCATCCACAAGGGCCAGCATAATGACGCCAAAGCTTTCCTGGAATTGAGTATGTTTATAAAGTTGATTTAAAATGACGTTCGCATTGGCATCGCGGCGAAGTTCCACCACGATACGCATGCCGTTGCGGTCTGACTCATCGCGAAGATCCGTAATGCCATCAATGGTCTTCTCCCGCACAAGAGAGGCAATCTTCTCCACGAGACGGGCCTTGTTGACCTGATAGGGAAGCTCGGTGGCGATGATGCGGGATTTTCCGTTGGACATGGTCTCGATATGGGCATCCGCCCGCATCTTGATGACACCGCGCCCCGTCATGTAGGCATCGCGGATGCCATCCGTCCCAAGAATCAATCCCGCTGTCGGAAAGTCCGGCCCCTTGATGGCCTGCATGAGCTCCTCAATGGTGGCATCCGGATTGTCGATAAGCATGAGCGTGCCATCAATGACCTCACGCATGTTGTGAGGAGGGATGTTCGTCGCCATGCCCACAGCAATGCCGGAGGTGCCATTGACGAGAAGCTGGGGGAACTTCGCCGGCAGAACAGAGGGCTCCTTCAAGGACTCATCGTAGTTCGGGGTGAAGTCCACCGTTTCCTTGTCGATATCCTGGAGCATGAGCTCCGAGATCTTTGACATGCGAACCTCGGTGTAACGCATCGCTGCTGCCGGATCTCCGTCCACAGACCCGAAGTTGCCATGGCCATCCGCCAGCATGTAGCGCATGGAGAAATCCTGCGCCATGCGGACAATGGCATCGTAGACGGAACTGTCACCATGGGGATGGTATTTACCGAGAACCTCGCCGACGATACGCGCCGACTTCTTGTAGGGCTTATTCGAGCCCATGCCGGCCTCCTGCATCGCGTAAAGGATACGCCGATGCACCGGCTTCAGTCCATCGCGGACATCGGGCAGAGCACGAGCGACAATGACGGACATCGCATAGTCGATATACGAGTTCCTCATCTCGTTCTCAAGCTTTACCGATACCACCTTTCCTTGACCAAACTCCACAATCTCACCTCAAAACCAATCAATACACGAGAAAATACTAACGAGTTATTATACCATATTCCACAAAAAAAGTCCATCAACGCTTTATCTTCAAGCATTGACGGACTTTATAAAACATTTTTAAGAAGCGACGATGCAATTCACATGAACCTGCTTCTCATCGGGCGATGTCGGCACATCGAAAAAGAACAGGATGCCATGCCCCTTGCCCACATCAAAGCGGATATACTTATCCTGAAGCATCTTCTCATAGGATTTCTTCTGGCTGGGATTGTCGAACTGTCCATGCTTCAACATGTCAGCAACAAGTTCATTCAGTTCCACAGTCTTTCCCTCAAATGTGCTCTTCGCGTATTCCTCCACTTTCCTGAAATCGTAGTCAAAAGCCAGAACCTTCTTGTAAGAATTTGCCCGATATACAAAAGGAGCCTCCATATCCCTCCCTCACCTTCCTATGATTTTTTTGTAGATATAACCTTCCCTCACGCCGGAGTCGCTGTATATGATGGTATCGCTTCCAAAATGGCCAGCGAGAACATCCGCAATGACAAGCCCCGGAAGCAAAGTATGCATACGCTCCGGCACGGTCTTCATCAGAAAGACGATTTCCCTCGTCCCAAGCTTCTGGTCTCGCCGGAAACGATGGATGATTTTCCTGATCCCTTCCATCTTCATGCCGGTATTGGCAGAATCCATGGAAAAAAACATGTTGTAAAGAGCCCTTGCACCCTTGAAGGTCCCTCCGATCCCACAGATCCTGGAACGGGAGACATCCCGGAAATCCAGGGAATCCGCCAGAAGCCTTTCCGCCTCTTCACGCATTTCGTTGCATTCCCCGGAGGATGGAAGGATATCCTTCGAATATCTTGAATGGAACATCAAGGAACCCATGGGAAGGCTGGCCTTCTTCACAATGCTCCCATCATCGAAAACAACAACCTCTGTGCTTCCTCCCCCGATATCGACAAGGAGGCCGGAATCCTCCTCCATGCTATGGGTGGCACCGACAAAGCCAAACTCTGCCTCTTCGTCCCCGCTGATGACCTGAAGGGGAATCCCTGTCCTCTTCCGGATTTCCTCAACGGCTTCCCGGCTGTTGCAGGCATTTCTCAGCGCAGCCGTGGTAAAGGCAGCAACATTGCCGATACGGAAACTCTCCAAAAAAGAACGGAACTCCTCCAGTATCCCTACCGTCCTGTCGATACCCTCCTGCTGCATGACACCGTCCCTCAGATAGGATGCCAGGCCTACCGTATGCTTTTTCTTCATGAGCATTTCGATATGCCCATCCTCAATCTCATAGATTGCCATACGGATTGTATTGGAGCCGATATCGATGATCGCATGCAGCACAATATCACTTCCTATATAATTTTATCGCTTGAGGCCATGCCCCGTAATCGCGATGACAACCCGATAGTTGTCCGGCTTGCCGTTCTTGAAGTACTGCAAGGCACCGGCAAGTCCCGCCGCCGCCGTCGTCTCCACATAGATGCCGCGTTCACCGAGATGTTTCTTAGATTTGAGGATATCCGTATCCTCCACCGTGATGACATCGCCATCGCTTGCCTTTATGGCCCGGATCATTTCCTGCAGACGGCGCGGTTTCTCGATGCGGATTGCCGAGGCGACCGTCGTGCGCTTCGGCTCCTCGGGCAGCCCATGGAATGCCTCATAGAGGGGCGCGCACTTCTTGCTCTGCACCGCGACGAAATGGGGCAGGCGCCCAATCTCCATAAAGCCCAGGAAAAGCCCGATGAGCATCGTTCCATTTGCCACCGGCATGAAGATGTACTCCGGCACATCATTATGGAGCTGACGGTAAATCTCATGCGCCATGGACTTCATGCCCTCGAAGAACAGGGGATTGTAGACATGGGAGGCATAGTAGGCATCACCGAGGTTCATCTTCGCCGCCGCGCATGCCTTCATGCGCCCATTGGGAACCTTCACGGTCTTTGCCCCATAGGCCTCGATCTGGTCGATCTTCTCCTTCGATGTGTCATCCGGGATATAGACCGTGCATTCAATGCCCGCCGCCGTCGCATAGGCTGCAATGGCCGACCCCGCATTGCCGGAGGAATCCAGCGCAATCTTCTTGATGCCAATCTTGTGGATCTCATTGATCAGTGTATAGGCCCCACGATCCTTGAAAGAGCCCGTCGGCTGCATGCTCTCCATCTTCAGGAGGTAATCCTGGTTGTTCGTGCGGAAGTCCAAGAGAGGCGTCTCCCCCTCGCCGATGGAAATCTCCCTCACCAGCTCATCGCTGCTGTCCTTATGGAGGCGGAACAGGCCGCCGCACTCGCACATATAGGAATGGCTGTTCAAGGGATACTGTTTCTTGCATTTCTCACAGTAAAAATACATCTGGAATCAACCCCTTCTATGAAATTCCTTTCACATCCTCTTGTCCCTTTCTAGTTAATATTCGGCAAAATCCAAATATCTCCTTTATTCATGCCCAATTTCAAAGAGAAAAAATAATTTTTTTATTTCCCCTTGCCAAAAGGCCGCAGATGTTGTATTATAGTTCTTGGGAGGACTGTTGCATTTGGTTTCCATTTGCAACAGGTGGCAGAATAGAGGCGGCAAAAGAGAGAGCGTTCGGTTGCTCTCTCTTTTGTGTTTCCAAACTTTTTTTTTTGAGAAAATTATGCTAGAATATGGAGTAGACACAAGACCTAGGAGTTGAAACCAATGGCAAACAAGATTTTCGCATTTGTTGGTCCCTATGCCTCTGGCAAAACCACGATCATAACCCAGCTCATGTCCATGGGCATCCACTGCATCAAGACCTACACCACCCGTGACATCAAGGAGAAGGACCCAAAGGCCAGGATCTACATCCACATGTCGAGGGATGAGTTCCTGCGGCAGGACTTCATCGTAAAGGTTTCCTACAAGGGCCACTATTACGGGGTGCTCAAGAAGGACGTGCTGTGGGCGCTGGAAAACAACGGCATCACGGTCATGATTCTCGACGTGAACGGCATCAAGCAGATCAACAAGCTCATCAAGCAGAACATCTTCACCATCTACCTCATGGCAGACTATGTCGTCCTGGTGGACCGCATGCTCAGGAAAGGCCTCCGCAACGATGAGATCAAGTACCATCTGGAATACGCCGAGGCAAACAACGAGTTCGAGAACTGGAAGACCACGAACTATGTCATAAAGAACACGGGCAAGCTCAGTGTTGCACTGGAACAGATTCTTGCTGTCATGGGGCTCATGACCCTGCCCCCACAGGAAAAGTTCAACCAGATCATATGGGGAAGCCAAACTCCCCCGAAGGAAGACACAGAGAGCTAAGACGTGTCGAAAAATGGTACACGGCGATTTGCGGTTGAGGCACAGACCTTCCAGTCTGTACCTCAACCGCTTTTTGCCAGATGGCGCAACAAATCCAACCCTAACCTCCCTGAACTTTCCCTTGCTATCCCCTGACAATCGTTGTAAAATTAAGAAAAAGGAGGCACGCATCCATGGG
>JAFSWY010000094.1 GCA_017444295.1 Selenomonadaceae bacterium
AATCTTCTTGCTGATGTGCAGATTCCATGACCTTTACAGAATACATAGAGGAACTTGGAAAAGAGGAGAGCAAAGTTTATGATCACCAGTTTACAACTTTAAGCCGCATTATTCCAATGCTTGACCATATCACGCAATACGCTAAGAATATCGGCTGAATTTATAATAAATGCATAGATATATGAGGCATCATCAGTTTGTGTGGGTAGCTCCTCAGCCTGTTAAGCGGCCACATATTCCCATGGTAGCCTTACATCAATATCAGAACAGCGAAGCATAATCATATCAATCATGTTGTCTATGTTACGAAAGCCATACGCCATGTAAACAGACAACTTGATTTTCCTATTGGTTGCTTCCAGCACAGCGTTGGACAGATGGTGCTCCATCGTTGCCAGTATAGCATCGTAGTGACGGCGTATCTTCCTCTGAAGTTCTACGAATACCTGGATGCGGCAATGCTGGGCCCATTTTATCCAGCCATCCAGCTCTTCTTTGGCGGTAGCTGCATCTTCGCATTGGAAAACAAGGCGAAGTTTCTCCTTCAACAGATAGGCTCGATACAGCCGTGAATCAGTCTTGGCAATGAATTCAAGCTGGGCCTGCTGTTTCTTTGTGAGGTGCTCCGGGGCCTTTCCCAGAGCAAAGCGGGAACCTTTTAAGTCCTTGGCTGTGGTGTCTTTCCTCGGGGCCTCTTTCTTTGGGCGGCCACGTTTCTTCTGTGGCATATCCTTTGTATTTTTCAATGCGTCACGCCATGCTAAACGACGTACCTCGTCAAGGGCTTCGGTAGCCCACTGGACAACGTGAAACGGGTCAATGCACCGCTTTGCCACCGGACAGAAATCGTTGATGCATTCCTGAATCCATTTGGCCCCATCCCCTGACACGATCTGGATATTGGCAACCTGCTCTTTGGTCAGTAGCTTAAAGAACTTGGTAAAAATGGTCTTGCCATGCCCTTCGTGAGCCCAGATAACCTTGCCTGTGTCATGGTTGATGACCACGGTTATATACTTATGCCCTTTCTTGTAGCTGGTCTCGTCAACACCAATGCGGACAAGCCCCTCGAAGCGTGCAGCCGGATTTGCATCAAGCTCGGCTCGCATTCTGCTGATGATAGGGCCAATGGTATTCCAGGAAATCCTGAGCAATGAGGCAACAGCAGTTTTGGTGCAGGACAGGGAAAGCCAAGTGGCAAGCTCCTCAAATTCCTTCGTAAAGCGGGAATTATGCCTTGCCCAAGGAACGGAAGCCGTAACGACACCATGCTCCGGGCACATGACACGGGACATATCGGCTACGAGGTAGACCTTATGGGTATTCCAGTCGCAAGCCCGCCAAGAGCGGGTTCCACGGCCATGGTCATAGCGAACAGCCTTTCTGCCGCATATACCACAACGGCATTGCTCCCCCTTGGTGGGATGAACCTTGATGGCAATGGCACCATCTGGCAAAATTTTCATGTCATCGATGGCTGTGTGCTTGACATTTAGTATGGTTTTGAGTATCTTTTTGGTAAGCATACATTTCCTTTTCGTACAATGTTTTTTTTCGCACAAAAAATCGTACAGGAAAATGTATGCTTTTTCAATGTTTATAAGGGCCGGGAAGATTTAGCTACCCACACAAACTGATGGAGTGCCAGATATATGGATTGATTTACCAAAAAATATGCATTTTAGGAGAGCGAACATCATGTACAAGAGCCAAAAGGATCATCAGATTGCGTTCGATGATTTCAATCAATCATGCGGCATGCAGCTCGATATGAGCAACCAGTGGGTTTGTTTGGCTCGTTCCATACCTTGGGGCAGGCTTGAGGAAAAATACGCCAGGATGTTCCCCAGCAAGAAGGGATGCCCTGCTAAACCGCTCCGGATGGCCTTGGGTGCTCTCATCATCCAGAAGCGAATGAATCTCTCTGACCGCAAGCGCCTGGATCGTGAGTTCATGGAAGCGGCGAATGAGCTTTTTCTCGCCTCTGCCGAGGCAACGCCGGAGCACCAAGACAAGAAATCCTCAAAGCCCGCAACGCATCCAGCTACAGAAAGCGGCAACGGCGTTGCGCCCAATGCTGGCACTGCCATACTCGACGCAACATGCTCTCCCTCCAATATAAATTGATGTTGTTGGTTTCCATTCCTGATTTGATGTCGAGGTAAAAAATAGCCCGCCTTCAGCGCGACCTGAAAGCGGGTAAATAAAAATCCACCAGTAAGGGCGAACCGCTGGAGCGGTGCCCTTTCTATACCCATTATAACGCATTGTTCAAATTTTGCCAAGGGCAAAATATACCAATTAACGTTTCGACAGGCGCAGTCCTGTCATAACGCATTGCGACGCGAAGCGTAGCCCCCGAAGGGGGTTCAAATTTTGCCAAGGGCAAAATATACAAACTCATTCTGTCTCCGGCCAGTGCTCCACCATGGATTTCACGATTGCCGCCCCTCGTGCTGCAGCCTTCCGTGCAAACTCATCGAAGGACACCTGGCTGCTGTCATCCGCCTTGTCCGATATTGCACGGATGATGACGAAAGGAACATCGCTGAGATAGCAGGCATGGGCAATCGCCCCACCCTCCATCTCGACACAGGATCCGCCAAACTCCCGAATAATCTCCTCTTTTTTCACCTGGGAGGATATGAACTGGTCACCGGAGCAAATCCGCCCCTCCATCGCCCGGATGTCCGGCGCAGCCTCCTTCACGGCCTGCAGCGCCTGTTTCCGCAGTTCCACGGAGGCAGGGAAATTCTGCATGTTGATGTAAGGATGCTCGCCCTTCTTGAAGCCGATTTGGGAAACATCGAAATCGTGCTCCACGGCCTCCGTCGATATGACCACATCCCCTATATCCAGCTTCGCATCCAGGGAACCGGCCGCCCCCGTGTTGATGACGTGGGTCACATGAAAATCATCCACGAGGATCTGGGCACAGATGGCAGCGCTCACCTTGCCGATGCCACAGCGCACGATGACAACATCCCTGCCTCCCAGCTTTCCTTCATAGAATTCCATGTTCTCCTTTTTCTCCACATGGGAAACTGCCGCATCCGCCTTCAGCGAATCGACCTCCATATCCATTGCCCCGATAATTCCGATTTTCATCAACGATTCTCCTCCAAAAATTTACGCAAGACCTTTTCCATCAGCTTCACATCGGCATCCACACCCGTCCAGAGCCGAAATGCAGCCGCCCCCTGCCCTGCCAGCATCCCTTCCCCGTTCAATACCGGGTGCCCGAGGGAGGCTGCCTCGCGCAGAAGCCTTGTCTCCGCCGGGGTGTAGATGATATCGTAGACAACCGCATCCTTCCCCAGGCAGGAAAGCTTCACGGGCGGCATATCATCCACATGTGGATGCATCCCCAAAGGTGTTGTGTTGACCAGAAGCCCCGCATCCGCAAGCCTGCCGAGAAATGCTTCGCTCTCCCAATGAAATGCCTCCATATCCACATGTTTCCGAAAGAGCTCCACCAAGGTTTTCGCCTTTTCCGGATTGCGGACGCCAATGGACACCCTCGCCGCCCCATGCTTTGCCAGTGCCCAAAGGACAGCCCTGGCGGCACCTCCGGCCCCCAGGACGCATACCTGTTTCCCTGCCACCTCAAAGCCTGTATCCTGCAAGGCATGGATGAAACCGGCCGCATCCGTATTGTACCCCCGCAGGAAACCATCTTCGTTGACCACCGTATTCACAGCCCCGATGATGCGGGCATCCTCATCGATCCCATCCAGCAGGGGCATGATGGCGGACTTGTGAGGAATGGTCACGTTAAAGCCGCGGAACTGCAGGGCACGCAACCCCTCCACCGCAACAGGAAGCTTCAAGGGCTCCACCGGCAGGGCAACATAGGCATAGTCCAGCCCCGCCTCCTCAATGGCCGCATTCTGGAGCACCGGGGACAGGGAATGGGCAATCGGCCAGCCCATAACACCAAGATTCCTGGTCTTTCCCGTGTACATCGAATCACCTCTCACCCTCACCCATGCTGCTTCCGCGTTTCATGGAGCAGACTCATTTTCAGTTCATAGTAGTCCGGCGTCATATCAAGATAGTGGCGGTGAGGATTCTCAAACCTTTGCTCCTCCTGCCAGATCTCGTGGTCCAGCTGGTGCTTCACATAGTCACGGATCTCCTCCAGGGAAGGCAGTTCTTCCACCCGTTTCCCACCCTTGATGTAAAGCTTGCGAAGATTCTTCGCGGTTACTCCTTCAAAATACCGGTTCTTCCAGGGCTTCTGCGGATCCACATAGCGGCATGGCTGGCCCATATCCACCTTCTCGCCGCAAATCGCCAGCAGATCCGCCACCGCATGCCCATCCCCGTCATAGACACGATAGACATCCTTCCGTCCGGGATTCGTGATTTTCTCCACGTTCTCCGAAACCTTGAGACGGGGCGAGAATTCCTTCCCATCCCCCACGGCGGACAGCTTGTAGACCGCGCCGAACACAGGCTGGGATTTCGCCGTGATGAGGCGTTCCCCCACGCCGAAACTGTCAATGCATGCCCCCTGGTTCAAGAGAGAAGCAATGGTGAATTCATCCAGACTGTTGGAAACGACAATCTTGCAATCCGACAATCCGGCCTCATCCAGCATGACGCGCACCTTCTTGGAAAGATACGCCAGGTCGCCGGAATCAATGCGGATTCCCTTGAGCCTTTTGCCCATGGGCTCCAGAACCTCACGGGAAACCCGGATGGCATTGGGAATGCCCGAATGTATGACATCATAGGTATCGACAAGAAGCAGTGTGGCATCCGGGTAGGTTTCCGCATACTTCTTGAAGGCCTCAAACTCATCCCCATAGAACATCACCCAGCTATGGGCCATCGTCCCGCTGATGGGAATGCCGAACATCTGCCCCGCAGACACCGTGGCCGTGCCGACAACACCGCCGATATAGGCAGCCCT
>JAFSWY010000095.1 GCA_017444295.1 Selenomonadaceae bacterium
CAAATCCGACCCGCCGTAGAAAAGGCCATCGGCGCCATCGGGATTCACCGCCGTCGTTGCCCAGAGGCCCGTGGCAATGGAACCCCAGGTCCCGCCAACACCATGGACGCCGAAAGCATCCAGCGAATCATCATATCCAAGGCGTTCCTTCAGAACAGCAACCGCTCCATAGCAAACCGCTCCTCCGATCAGGCCGATAGCGATGGAAGGAAGAGGCTCCACAAAACCTGCGGCAGGCGTGATTGCCACAAGACCTGCCAGACATCCGGAAACCGCGCCCAGGATTGTCGGCTTGCCGCTCCGTATCCACTCGGGAACCACCCATCCAAGAACACCAGCTGCAGCCGCAGCCTGGGTCACGACAAAGGCATTTGCCGCCAGCTCATTTGCCCCAAGGGCACTGCCGGCATTGAAGCCGAACCATCCAAACCAGAGAAGCGCTGCGCCCAATACCGTCATAGGCAGGTTGTGGGGAACCATCGCGGACTTTCCATAGCCGCGGCGCCTGCCCAAAAGAATGCAGATCGTCAAGCCGGAAACACCGGACAGGATGTGGATGACCAGGCCGCCCGCGAAATCCAAGGCACCGAGCTGCGCGAGGAATCCGCCGCCCCAGACCCAATGTGCCATGGGGTTGTAGATGAGCACTGCCCAGAGCAGCATGAGCACCGCAAAGGCGCCGAACCGCATCCTCTCGGCAAATGCGCCAGTGATGAGCGCAGGAGTGAGAGCCGCGAACATGCACTGGAAGGCCACGAAGGCAAGCTCAGGAACCGTTGCGCCTTCCATCACCTTCATCCCGACACCGGCAAGGCCAAGCTTGCTGAAATCACCGATAAGGCCCTGCACATCCGGCCCAAAGGCCATGGTATAACCAACCAAAACGAACTCCACGGAAATCATTGCCAGTATGAACATGCTCTGCATGATGGTTGCAAGCACATTCTTGCTGCGAACCATGCCGCCGTAAAACAATGCCAGAGCAGGAGTCATAAGGAACACAAGGGCTGCACTGACAAGCACCCACGCCGTATCTCCCGCATTGACTGCACTCTCAGGCTCCGCTGCCATAACCGTCGGCATCGCAAACAGGGAAAGCGCCGACAGTAAGGGAACTGCAACTTTCTTTTTCATAAAAATCATCCTTCCTACCTACGACGAAAAAAGGCGCCTACGGAAAAGGAGCATGCTCCTCTCCGCAGGACGCCGTTGTCCCGTCGTTGACAGATTGTATGTGCGCCACAGAAGAAAAACAAAAGCCCATGCAGATACTTCTTATCTGCACAGGCTCCGTTGCCATTCATCTGTTGACAGTGCCTATTATAGGACTTCCTCATGGCTTTGTCAACAAGCAAAAAATTGTATACAGGAATACAGAATCCTGTCGTTATCCAGCCACCTTGCTTCCAGTGCTGTACATCCGTATCGGCTCGGGATTGTCCTGGATGCTCCAGACGCCGCAGGGGCAGACACCGGCACAGATGCCGCAGCCGATGCAGCGATCCGGGTCGGAGACATACTCCCAGGAGCCGTCTTCCTTTTCCACACGGGTAATCGCCTTCTCCGGGCAGGATTCCAGGCACATCTTGCAGTCCCGGCAGGTTCCGCAGCTCACGCAGCGGACGTGGTCATCCACGGGCTCTCCCAAAGAGCAGTGGTGGCATTTGTCGAAATAGGCCTTGGAAAGCCGTTCCGCCGGAATCTTCTTCTTCTCGGGGAAGGGCACGGTCTCCTTGCCCATGACATAGAGATCGGCATACCACGCCGCCTTGCGTCCGTCGCCGATGGCATCCGTGAGGCGTCCCGGCTTGATGGTATCACCGGCCGCAAAGACCCCCGGCAGGATGGACTTGTCCGCCTTGGGCACAAGCCAGCTCCCACGGAACTTCTGGATGCTGTCATCCTCCGGCAGGAAATCCAGCACAGGCTCCTCGCCGATGGAGACGATAACCTGGTCAGCAGGAAGGAACGTGCCATCGTTGGCATAGATTCCTTCCTTCGTGATCTTCTTGGTGAAGAAGGGCCAGACAATCTTCCCGCCCAAACCCTCAATGTAGTCGATCTCTTCCTTGAAGGCCGCAGGCTTCTGCACATCCACTGCAATGACGGACTCTGCCCCCATCTCGTAGGCACCCCGGCAGGTATCCATGCCGCTGTTGCCCGCGCCGATGACCACGACACGCTTTCCCGTAGCCGGCTTCTCTCCACGGTTGATGGCCTTGAGGTATTCCAGCCCCATGGTCAGATG
>JAFSWY010000096.1 GCA_017444295.1 Selenomonadaceae bacterium
CAATACGGTGGCAGGGGGCCTTTGCTCCCTCATGGGATTGGGCGCGGATATCCTGAACGTCCATGCCAGTGGCGGCTATGCCATGATGAAGAAATCTGCGGAAGCACTTCGTGCCGCGGCGGAAAAACAGGGAATTGCCTGCCCGAAGCTCATTGCCGTCACGGTGCTGACCAGCATCAATGCGGAGGAATGGGTTGAAATGGGACATACGGGAGACATCGGCGAACAGGTTATCCGCCTGGCTGAACTGGCAAAGAAGGCGGGTCTTGACGGTGTTGTGGCATCACCACAGGAAGCTGCTGCCATAAGGAAGGCTTGTGGGGAGGATTTCCTCATCGTGACGCCCGGAATACGTCCGGCAGGTTCCTCACAGGATGACCAGAGCCGCATCTCCACGCCTTCGGCGGCATTGAGGAACGGGGCAACCCATCTGGTGGTGGGAAGGCCTGTCCGTTCCGCAGAGGACCCGAGAGCGGCGGCGGAGAAGATTGTAAAAGAAATGGGGGAAGCATAATGACGGAACAGGAAGTCAAGGAACTGCTCATCGAGACGAATGCCATCATGAACGGGCATTTTCTTCTGACATCGGGGCTTCATAGCCCTCACTATGTGGAGAAGTTCAATGTATTGCAGCACCCGAAATATACCCAGCGCCTCTGTGAGGCCATGGCGGAAAAGTTCAAGGATGCAGAGATCGAGACCGTGGTCGGCCCGGTCACGGGCGGCGTGCTTCTTGCCCACGAAACAGGCAAGGCTCTGGGAACTCGTGCCATCTTCACGGAACGGGAAAACGGAAAGATGACCTTTCGCAGGGGCTTTTCCCTCCATCCCGGGGAGCGGGTGCTCATCGTGGAGGATATCGTGACCACCGGCGGCTCCATCCGCGAGGTCATTGATGTGGTGAAGGAGCATGGGGGAGTCCCTGTGGCCGTGAGCATGCTCGTGGATCGCAGCGGGGGCAAGGCGAATTTTGGCGATGTCCCCAGCACAGCCTTGCTGCACATGGATGTGGAAACCTATTCGCCGGAGGAATGTCCCCTCTGCAAGCAGGGCATCCCAATGACAAAGCGTGGAAGGACCGGCAAATAAAAGAACAAGCAAAAAGGCTCCCGTCGGATTGATAGCGGGAGCCTTCCTGTTTGTTCCTTATTTCTTGTAATTACGGTAGGATTCAGCTAAAACCTGAATCGGGTGATATACCACCTGCGGCATCTTGTTCTGGTACAGGCCGTCGGTAATATGCATGCGACAGCTGGGGCAGCTGGCCGTAACGTAATCTGCATTGGTCTTCTTGATATTCGCGCACTTGCGGTCATTGATCTGGCGGGACAGTTCATAGTGAGCAAGACTGAAAGATCCGCCGGAGCCGCAGCAACGGTCCGCTTCGTTCATCTCGATGAACTCAACCCCTGGAATGGACTTCAAGATTTCACGCGGCTGTTTCGTTACCTTGATGCCGCGTACCATGTGGCAGGGATCGTGCATGGTGATCTTCTTGTTCACAGGTCCCATGATATCCTTCTTGTAGCCGACTTCCACAAGGAATTCGCTGATCTCGCGTACCTTGACGGCTACCTTTTCCGCACGTGCCTTCCATTCCGGATCATCCTTCAGCCACTCGGGATAGGTTTTCAGGGCTTCCACGCAGGAGCCGCAGGCGCCAATGATGTACTGCACATCAAGATTTTCAAAGGTCTTGATCGTGTTCTGCGCCATTTCATTGGCCAGGTCAAAGCATCCGGAGACATGGACAGGAGTTGCGCAGCAATGCTGCTTGGGAGGGATGACAATCTCGATGTCATTCGCCTTCAAGACCTCGATTACGGCCTCGCCCATATCCGTATACATATAGTTTATGGTACATCCGGTGAAGAAGGCCACGCGCATCCTGGCATTGGGCACCTTGATGACTTCCGGGTACTTGCTCCTGAGGGGCGTGGATGCAATCGGAGCCGTGGCGCGGTTGGGGTCCATGCCGGGAGCGGGGAAACGGGAAAGAACGGCATTCTTGTCGGGAATTTCCTTGAAGGTGAGCCAGCCGAACATGCCGCCCATGCGGAGAACTGCATTGAAGAGGGGCCGGTTGCTCAAAAGCCGGAACACATTCTTCTTGATGGGGTGAAGCCCACGCGCCTTGACGGCAGCATTGCGGCCGCGCAGGATGAGGTCATCGGCTTTTACGCCGCAAGGGCAGTTCGCCGAGCAGGTCTTACAGTTCAGGCACTGCGCCATGATATGGTCGAATTCTTCGGAAATGGGGAGCTTGCCGCTCAAGATACCCTGCATCAGCGATATCTTGCCGCGAGCGACAGAAAACTCCTTGCGCGTTTCCCGGTAAATGGGGCAGCCTGCCTGGCAGTTGCCGCATTTCATGCAGTTTGCTAAAGCATCATCAATATCGGCAAGAAGTGTGGCATCATGTTTATTCAACGCTTCAGCCGTAAGTTCATTTGCCATTTGTTAACACTCTCCTAACAGCTTGCCGGGATTCAAGATGAGATTCGGGTCAAGGGCACGTTTGATGTTCCTCATGGCTTCCATGCCCTGCTTGCCATGCTGCAGTTCCATCCACGGCAGCTTGCCGAGGCCGATGCCGTGCTCGCCGGAGAGGGTGCCGCCCAATTCCACGGCGCCGCGGAAAATATCATCCATTGCCTTATGGACACGCTTCATCTCTTCTTCGTCGCGGATATCGCAGACGATGGTCGGATGCATATTGCCGTCCCCTGCATGTCCAAAGGTGCCGATGGTAACATTGTGGTCCTTGGCGGCTTTCTTTACCACGTTGAGGAAAGCAGGAATCTTGCTGCGGGGAACCGTTGCATCCTCAACGAAGGTGGTCGGACGCAGCTTGGCCAGGCAGGGCAGCGCCATGCGGCGGGCCGTCCAGAGCTGGTTCTTGTGCTCGGCGGATTTTGCCATCGTGACTTCTCGGGCATTGTTGTCCTGCAGGACCTTCATGACCTTTTCTGCTTCATCCTTTACGATGATCGGATGACCGTCAACCTCAATCAGAAGGATGGCATCGGCATCCACAGGAAGTCCAACATGCATGAAATCTTCTACCGTGCGGATGGAAGCATTGTCCAGGATTTCCAGGGTAGCAGGAATGATCTTTGCGGCGATGATGCCGGAAACTGCACGGCCTGCGTCCTCAATCGTATCAAAGACAGCCATCATGCTCTTCGTGGCTTCCGGTGCCGGCACCAGCTTCAGGAATGCCTTGGTTACCACGCCAAGAGTGCCTTCTGCGCCGGTGAACAATTTTGTCATATCATAGCCGGATACGTCCTTGACATTCTTGCCGCCGGTATGGATGATATCGCCGTTGGCCAGGACGACTTCCAGTCCCTGGACGTAATTCTTGGTGATGCCGTATTTCAGCCCGCGCAGGCCGCCGGCATTCTCGGAAATCGTTCCGCCGAGGCTGGCCGTCTTTACCGTGCCGGGATCCGGTGGATAGATCAGTCCATACTGTGCAATGTGATCGTTGATGTCCTGCACAACCACGCCGACTTCAACTTCGGCAATGAGGTTTTCCAGGTCGACATCCAGTATCTTGTTGAAGCGGAGCATCAAAAGGACAATACCGCCCTTCAATGGGGCAGTGCCTGCCGAGAGATTTGTTCCGGAACCACGAGGATACACAGGGATCTTATTGGCATTCGCGAGCTTCAATACCTCTGAAACCTCTTGTGCATTGCCGGGGCTTACCACTGCATCCGGCGAATAAAGATGTCCAGGCGTGGCATCGTAGGAATACTCGTACAACGCTTCGGGGGAAGTCAGTACATTTTCTTCGCCTACGATTTTTTTCAATTCATCAATCATTTGCGCTTTATCCAATCCTGCTCTCTCCTTTGTTAAAAATTTAACATAGTAACATCTCATGAACACCAGACATAGCGGACGGAGTCTATTTGACATTTGCATGGAAATAAAAATATCTCCGACATCCCGAAATATTATAAAAATTCTGTCGGCAACTATGATGGCCTCTAAAATGATATTCTACACTTTAGGGATTAAATGTCAAGTTTTTATACTTATTATTTATACTTATCATGTTTATAGTCTATGTTTCGGTACATCTTGCCGATAAGATATGGAAAAATTTCGCATAAATTTTTTTTGTGGCAGGAATAAGGAATTCCCTTGTCGAATCAAGGCTACAACGGATACAGCAATAGATGCGTCCAGTAGTGCAAGCCTCTGTCTGGCTTGCGGCATTAACGAAAGGGGATAGACTCTCATGGCAAAAAAAGTCGCAAAGAAAAAGGAAAAAGAAATCATCAGCAAGACCGCACTGGTTGACAAGATTGCTTCTTCCACAGACGGCATCACCAAGAAAGATATCGCTGCCGTGGTAAACGCCTTCATGTCCACGGTTGTGGAAACGGTACGTCAGGGTGATGAAGTCAGGCTTATCGGGTTTGGCACCTTCAAGACCTCGCATCGCAATGCACGTACTGGCCGCAATCCCCAGACGGGAGCCGAGATCAAGATCAAGGCCAGCGATTCTTTTGCTTTCAAGTCGAATATCAAGTTCTGACAGATTTCCCTGGGCGCTGTGTTTGCAGCGCCTTTTCTATTTCTGGTTGTCTTTGTCCGTGGTTTGAGGTATGATGAAAAAATAATAGCAGAAACATGAAGGGGAAGAATTGGATTGAAAGACGAGACAAAAGAGCGCGTGGAGAAGGAGATTTCCGGATGGGAATATCTTGAGGCGCTTCCGGAGGAATGGTTTGGCTTCCATTTGCAGAAAGATTTGTGTGTCAATGGCGATATGTATGATATTTACCGCTATGCGAAGGATTCGGCGCACCGCAGCATCACTTCTTATTTCCATGAGGAAACCAGAGAGTACAAGGTGCGGGTGCAGATTGGGCTGGTGGAGTTCTGCCATATCGAGTTCGTCACAGGGGATTTTGTGACCTTTGAAAAGCTGTTGAAGCAACATTTCGAAACGGTCCTCCATGATCTGGCGGAGTTCAATCCGGGGACCGTCACCAGTCTGCTGCTGGACAAGGGCATTATGGAATGGGACTATGGGAAGAAACTGCCGGAGGCATTGGAGGGATTCCGGCTCTTCATCCGCCCTTCGGAACCTGTCCGCATCACCAACGGTTCCTATATCATCTTTGACTATATAGATTTTGACATCTCCAGCAATTTCGATATCTATTACAATATCTTTCGGGACGAGTTCTTCGGGGAGTCGCGCATCCGCAACATTCCCGTTGTGACGTATTCCTTTGATTCGGGGGATCTGGCGGAGCTGGAAACGAAGCTGGAGGCTCACATGCTGCCGTATTTGCAAGAAATCCGCAGGAAGGCGGAAGGGGAGGAAGCAAAGTGATTGTCATCGACAAGGCTGTCCTGCACATCCTGGACTTCAATTCCGGTGTGACGGTGTATTCCGATGCAGAGCTTGACATGCAGGACAGTATTCGGGAGTTTTTGCTGAAGCATATCGAGAAATCCCTGGCCAGCCAGGAGGCAAAGCCGGGAACCTTTTATGAGGACAGTTCCTTCAAGGCATCCTTGGAAGGATATGTCAGGGAGGACATGGATTTTATTGCCTTTTCCAAGGAGATTGTCCATACACTGGAGGAAGCATATACCCATTCCGAGGAAATGGCGTCTTCGGATGTCATCCTTTGCGACCTCCGGGTGGATGATGTGCGGAAGATTGCCTTGTTCAAGTGCAGCAGCCATACGGGATATGTGCATCAGGTCAACCAGACGGAGACCGGGGTGCGGAATGAGATCATCCATCATTATTCCATCCTGCCGAATCTCAGCCAAAAGATGGAGGAGTTCGCTTTCGTCGATGTGGAAAGCCAGAAAGTTTCCTTTGTGGGAAAACGGTATACCATCGACGGGAACAGCATCTACGTCTTTCCCGAAATCCTGCTGGAGTGCAGCCAGGCCCCCTCGCCAAAGGAGGCCATGAAGGGCATTGCCAAGGCTGCGGCGAAGGTGGCCGAGGCCTATGGGCAGGATGAGGTTGCCACGGCTGCCGCAGTGAAAAGCTATATCGCAGAGAACATGGAGCATTCGGAAAGCCTGGACCTTCAGGAGGCGGGGCGGCAGATTTTCCGGAACAATCCATCCATGCAGGCGGATTACGAGGCGCAGATACAGGAAGCAGGGTTCACGGAGCCGGTGCTCATGGACAAGGAAGCGACACTTAAGAAGGTATGCAGGCACAAGCTGAAAACGGATACGGGCATCGAGCTTACGATTCCCACGGACTATTTCGACAACACGGAGTATGTGGAATTCAACAACAATGAGGATGGCACCTTGTCCATTACCCTCAAGCACATCTCCAATATCGTCAACCGTGCCTGAATTGCAGATTGGAACGAGGTGATGATATGAAGGTATATGGTGAGCTCAACAATATCAAGGCCTATATCCTGGAACAGCTGCAGTCCCTTTACGAGCTTTCCGTGCCTTCTGCGCAGCTTTCCACCCATGAGCTGAACCAGCGCATGCTGGATATCACCATGGTCCTGGGGCGGGAGGTCGCGGTCTACATCAACCGCCAGGGGAAGGTTGCGGAGGTGTCTGTAGGGGATATCGGCACAGTGGAACTGCCGGAGTTCAAGGCGCGCTCCGAACAGCGGCTTTCCGGCATCCGCTGCATCCATACCCATCCCAGCGGGGATGTGCTCTTGAGTGATCCGGATATTTCCTCCCTGCGACGGCTTCGGTTCGATGTCATGGCTGCAATCGGCACACAGGGCAAGGATATCATCGGCTGCATGGGATTTTTCACCGGGGAGCTGCAGCCAGACGGGACACCGGAGATCCAGTGCTTCGGCCCAGTCAAGGAAGCGATCCTTCACAAGGTGAGCATGGTGCAACTCGTCACGGTCATCAACAAGAAGCTGGGCCGTCATACCATGAAGGACACAAAGGACGACGAGGAAAGGGCCATTCTGGCAGGAATCGAGAGCATGGGAGCACCAAGGGCCGGAGCTCCGGGAGAGTCCATGGAGGAACTGGCGCGTTTGGCACAGACTGCCGGGGCGACGGTGGTGGGGAAGTTCACACAGCGCAAGGAACGGCCGGATACCGCTTTTTTCCTTGGAAAGGGGAAAATCGAAGAGATTGGCATGGCCGTGCAGAATCTGGATGCCAACCTGCTCATCCTCGATGATGAGGTTACCCCATCCCAGCAGCGCAATCTGGAGCAGGGCCTTGGCATCAAGGTCATTGACAGGACGGCACTCATTCTCGACATCTTTGCACAACGGGCGCGTTCACGGGAAGGCAAGCTCCAGGTGGAGCTTGCACAGATGAAATATCATCTGCCACGCCTTGGCGGGCAGGGGCTTGTGCTTTCCCGTCTCGGCGGCGGCATCGGAACGCGGGGCCCCGGCGAGACAAAACTGGAAGTAGACCGGCGGCGCATCCGCAACAAGATTCACGATATCGAGAGACAGATCGAGGACATACGCCGCAGCCGAAAATTGCATCGCAGCAGGCGCAAGGAGTCAAGCATTCCCATGGCGGCCCTTGTGGGGTATACGAATGCGGGGAAATCCACCCTTCTGAATGCATTGACAGGCTCGGAAGTCTATGCAGAAGACCAGCTTTTTGCCACACTGGATCCAACCACACGCAAACTGGAGCTTTCCCATAACCAGGGAATCCTGCTGACGGATACCGTGGGATTCATCCAGAAGCTTCCCCATATGCTGGTGTCCGCTTTTCGAGCAACCCTGGAGGAAGTGCAGGAAGCGGATATGCTTCTTCATGTGGTGGATTGCAGCAACAAGGAGGCAGAGCATCAGATTGCCTCTGTCATAGAAGTGCTGAAGGAGCTCAGGGCGGAGGCGAAGCCAACCCTCTATGTGTTCAACAAGTCGGATTGTTTGACGGATACAAAAGAAAGGGAACAGCTTTTACGGGGCAGGGAGGGAATCTTTGTTTCGGCTCGTGAAGGAGAAAATCTTGATGGACTCAAAAGGAAGATCGAGGCATTCTTCCTGGATGCCCAGGTGAGGATGAAGGTCCTTGTTCCTTTTCATGATGGGCGTGTGGTTACTGCACTGCATGACCTGAATGCCATCCGTTCCACAGAGTATACGCAGGAGGGAACCCTCATGGAGGTGCAGATCCCAAG
>JAFSWY010000097.1 GCA_017444295.1 Selenomonadaceae bacterium
GACGATAAGATCAAGATACAATCTCAGCATCTCTTTGCCATTGGGCTCATAATCATCAGCCACCCCGTCGGTCATGGACAGGATGACATCCATCTTCTTCCTGGTCACCCTTGTCCGTCCCATGAGACTTTGCAGGGAATCTACGGAAGAACTTGTCAGGAATTCCGTTTCGCCGGAAAATGCCCCACTATCCGCATCCCCCAGGAGAGTGACCATCTTTCCATAGGGTGCCCGGGAATCGATTGCAGCCGTCATCCCATCTCCCACCTGGCAGGTTACGGCAAATATTTCCTCCGAGCCATCCATGGGCAAAGTGATTGTCAGCAGGAAGGTAGCGGCAAAATCATTCAGCTGCAACTCACGTCCTGCCACCGCAACATAGCTTTGCTCCCCTCTCCTGCTGTGATAGGCATTCACCACGTTCTGCCGGGCTGCCAGCACTGCCTGCTGCGCAATTTGGGCCACCTGGGAAGCAGCCTGTTGGAACCTGCCATCCGTCAGGTCCTGGCTCAAATGCGATCTGGCTTCACGGTTCCCACTGGAAAATCTTCTCAGTTCCTTTTCAAGATACTGCATGGCACCTTCACAGGATGCCTTTGCGCCGATTCGGGAAAACTTCTTGGAACCTGCGCCATCAGAAACCGCCAATACGACAAAATCCCCTATATTCCTTGTCTCAAACCAATCATCACAGTTCGTGCCTTCATGCTTGTGCTTCTTGCCTCGAACCCTGGCGGCAGTGACATGGAATTTCCCAAGGGTGGCAGACTCGGTAGTGTACTCCTTGTACGGCTCCGGCTCATCCATAGGAACCGGCTTGTATTTCCATAGGGATGCCGTGTGCTCCAACACCTGCCTGTCCGACAAGGAAGGCGGCATCTCCGGCTCCGCCTTGGCCTCATGCTCCTGTGCCGGTCCATCTTTCCTGCTGACGGCTTCTTCCAGGGCAGTTTCGCGGAGCTTGGATTCTTTCCCCGCAAGAACCGGCTGATCAGACAACGCAGGAATCCCAATCTTTTTGGCGGACAGCCCAGCATTGCCGGCGGAAGCAGCTGCAGGACTCAATATCCGCTCGCCTTTCGATCGGATATACATCATGCCTCCCTGCTCCGTCCCGGTGTTTTCCACTTTGTCCATCTCATGCGCCCTCTTTTGCCTTAAGGAACAATGGTGAATCCCTGGGGCGGCGGCGGCAGCTCGATAGCCCCGCCCGGCTTTGCATCCAGACTCTTGGAAGACATCTTGATGGAGCCGGATACCCAGGCAAAGAATTTGGAGAGGTCACCAGCAGAGGCCGTATTCATCAGGAGCACATTGTCCGTGATCCTCTTCAATGTCGCCTGTTCCACATAGGGACCCGCCCCCACCGCTATGATATTTGCCACCTTCAAGGTCTTGATATCCGCAGTCTGGCGGTCAAACTCATCATCATCGGTATGCAATCCATCCGTGAGGATAAAGACCAGTGGACGCCAGTCGCCCTTCTGGTTTTCCGTGGTCTTCCTGACTTCTTTGTCGATGCACTCCCGCAGGACCTTCAGGGCACCGCCCAGAGCCGTGGCCCCGCTGGCCTCCAGCTTCGGCTCCTTGAAGAGCATCAATTCCGTCAAGGGCGAGGTCTGCTGCGCCACGCTGGCAAAGGTAATGACCGAGAGGCAGGCTGTTTCAAGAGCCTGCGGGTCTCCCTTCAGCTCATTGACCAGCATCTTGATCCCCTGGCGCACCGACTCGATGGGCTCCCCGGACATGGAGCCGGAACAGTCCAGAAGCAAATAAACCGGCAGCCTTCGTACATAATTTGACATAATCAATGCACTCCTTTGTCACGCAATCGTTCAAGCCTTTCCAAGAGTTCCATCCAAAAACCAATCAGCTTGCGGCGCGAAATGCTCCGCACCGCAAGCCGCAATCCTGCCAACTATCTCGTTAGGTCGTGTTGAAAAACTCCACCAGCACACTACAGCGGCCATTTTTCCGTCTGTCTGCGTCTGAGAACCCTTGATGTAGCTCTGCTACGACTGCGGGTTCTCTTCCTTGCCATACGAAAAACTGTCTTGCTGTAGTGCACAGTTTCCGTTTTTCAACACTCCCTCGTTAGACATTCACACCAAAGTTCCGTCCCAGTGCAGCAAGGCCTCCCTGGAAGCCGCTGCCGATGGCATTGAATTTCCACTCGCCGCCATGACGATAGAGCTCGCCGACCACTACCGCTGTCTCGATGGAGAAGTCCTCGCCCAGATCATAGCGGATAAGCTCCTTGTTATTCGTTTCATCGAAAATACGGATGTAGGCATTGGACACCTGGCCAAAATTCTGATGGCGCGTATCCGCCTCATGAATGGTAACCGTAAAATCAATCTTGTCCACGTTGGCGGGGACCTTGGACAGATCGATCTTGATCTGCTCATCGTCACCCTCGCCTTCGCCTGTCAGGTTGTCGCCAAGATGTTCAACGCTGCCGGAAGCATGTTTCAAGTTGTTGTAGAAGACGAAATCCTCATCGCCGTTCACCTTGCCGCTGGCACCGCACAGGAATGCTGCCGCATCCAGATCGAAATCTGCGCCGCCATCATACTTGTTGGTGTCCCAGCCCAAGCCTACAACAATCTTCGACAAACCGGGATTGCTCTTCGTCAGGTCTACCTTCTGGCCTTTCTGCAAACTTACTGCCATAATGAAACTCCTCCTTAAAAAATAGATGAATTGTATATATCAAGTGCCAGGCACCCAATACCTGTGCTATCAACCCTTCATCAGCTGCTTCCTGAGGAGGTCCACAGGAATCATGGTAAAGGCAAGGGCAAATACCAGGCCCCAGCCCGCCAGGCTGAAGGGCGTGCAGCTGAACATCGCCCCAATCCACTTGAATGCCTCAAAGGGCACAAGGGCAGCATTCACGATCAGCATCTGCACTGCGGCTATGATGGCCCACACCCGCAGGAAATCGGGATTTTCGCCCAGCCGCTTGAATATCTCGCTGCCATCGTCACGGACATTGAAACCGTTGAAGAGGGCACTGATAACGAAGAGGACAAAATAAGCGGTGTACAGCTTTTCCTGGCTGCCAAAGAACTCGGCAAACCATGGCATGGTCAGGAATGCAAAGCTTATGCCCGTGAGCCATGCCGCCATGAAGAGGATCTGGATAGCCATGGGCTTGCTGATGACACTCTCATCGCGTCTGCGCGGCATTTCCCGCATATAGCGCTCAATCGCCGGCTCATTGCCCAGCATAATGGCCCCCAGGCTGTCCATCACCAGATTGACGAAGAGCAGATGGACCACCTTCAAAGGCTCCGTGATACCAAAGAAGGGACTGCATGCAGTCACCACAACTGCCGCCACATTGATCATCAGCTGGAACTTGCAGAACTTCAGGATATTGTGGTAGATGGTACGGCCATACAAGACGGCATCCTTGATGGAGCGGAAGTTGTCATCCAGGACCACGATCTCCCCGGCCTCCTTGGCCGCCTCCGTGCCGCTGCCCATGGCAAAGCCCACATCAGCCCTCTTGAGAGCCGGTGAATCGTTGACGCCGTCGCCGGTCATGCCCACCACCAGGTTCATCTCCTGGCACAGGCGCACCATGCGGGACTTGTCCGTGGGCAGGGCCCTGGCTATGACGCGGATATCCCTGATCTGCGCCTTGAGTTCATCATCCGACATGCCCGACAGTTGCGTGGAATCAAAGACCTTGTCCTTGTCGGATTGTATCAGTCCTGCATCCCGGGCGATGGCAATCGCGGTTTCCTTGCGGTCGCCGGTGATCATTACCACCTGTATGCCCGCCATCTGCACCTCGCGGATGGCCTCCTGGGCCTCGGGACGCACATCATCGCGGATCGCCGCCAGACCGATGAGCACCGCATCACTGTTTACCTTGTTCTCCGTCATGGGCTGGCTGGAATAGGCAAAGGCAAGCACACGCATGGCCCGCGCAGCATAGTCATTGATCTTGTCATTGAGCTTGTCCTTGTCGGCGGTTATCACATTGCCTGACGCATCCACGCCCTGCAGGGAATCCGCTGCCATCAGGCGCTCCGGCGCCCCCTTGTAGAACACCTTCTGCTCTTCCTTGATCTCTGCCTGGCTGAATTTGTTGGCTGAGTTGAAGCCCTGATGAGCACCTACTGTGTACGCCCCCTGCAGTTCCTGATAATCCTTTTCCCCAAGGAAACGCATGAGGGCCTGGTCCGTGGCATTGCCGCCAATCACCTGATGATTGGCATCAAACAGGGCCGCGCTGTTCTTTCCTATGGCCAGGTTCACCATTTTCTTCAGCTTGCCGTGCCGGGACAGCTTGTCAA
>JAFSWY010000098.1 GCA_017444295.1 Selenomonadaceae bacterium
CACTCAAATGGGGCAGTGCTTCGACAAGACAATGAAAGTGGGAGCCAGCGTAGTCATCGCACGTCGCGGAGGCCTTTCCGCCACTTTTGACGAGCTCAATAAGTATTTCACTATGAATAATATGCCCGTGGCTTCCAGCCAATATTGGAACAGCGCACATGGACGGGAGCAAGGGGAGGTCATCAAGGACGATGAGGGAATGCAGACCATGCGCACATTGGCGCGAAACATGGTATTTTTAATGAAGAGCATTGCCTTGGGCAAGGAAAAGTATGGGTTGCCGGAAAAGGAAGAATGGATTCCTACCCACTTTATTCGCTAGGATAATATGAACCGAATGATCATAGGGGCTTGCTGAAGTTATACTGCACTTGTCCCGTGCGGCTTTCGAGGCAAGTATAGGGGGGCAATCGTTAATAGGGTATTCTGTGATGCTTTCTGAAAGAAAATTAAAAGACAGTATTGGCATTGTTCGTCTGGCGGTATATAACGCGAGTGATGCTGTGAGAGCATACAATGCAAGGATTGCCCAAGACCAAGGGGAGTACCAGAAACGCTACAATGGACTTGTGGAGCGGTACGAGAAAGCCAAGGCACGTTTCGACGAAGTGACGGAGGCCATCGCCCAGCGGTCAGCCAAGAGCGAGAGGCTGCGACGCGAAGCTAGTCCCTTTAGGGGGCTGGTTTCATCGGGACGCTTGAGGCGCAGAGGGAACCTGCGGGTGCAAAAGCGGCGCATCCTGCGCCTGCCCCCGCACTAGCACATCCGTGTGCGTCGGTGGCAGAGTTCGACGAGCGGCTGTGGGGCGCGATGGTGGACTATGTGACAGTGGGTGTGGACGGCGGACTGACCGTGGTGTTCCGAGATGGGATGCGTGTGATGACATGAGCTCTATGCCTGCTTTAGCAAATATTCATTTATCGTATCCACAAACATCCTCATCGCAGCAGACGGCTCTTTTGCGTAAAGGATTCCGTAAGGCATTTCGTAATTCCAGCGAACAGGAATTGTAATGAGCGAGGGGTGGAGCTTTTCCCAGATATCAAGGGTCTCCATCAGGTAGCCCTGCTGTTCACAGAGATTGAAGGACGAGATGTCGTAATAGCCGTCGATGTCCACAAGCTGGATGGACGGATGATGGCTTGAAATATCGTCGCGCAGTTCGTCCAGCACATAGGACTCCCCACGTTTCAAGAGCATAAGGGATTCACCCTCCAAATCCTCCCAGCGGAGGATTTTCTTTTTGGCCAGTTCATGTCTGCGGGACATGGCAACGCATACCTTGCAGGAGCCAAAGGGCTGGAAATTGTAATTCATGAAAATGGCCGTGGAACCGCAGGGGGAAACAAAGCAGTCAATGGTATCTCCCAGGGAGTTAAGCATTTCGCTCAGTCCGTGGGAGCCGTCATGGAAGGAAACGACGCTGAACTGTACATCGTACTTTCCATCGATGCGCTCCCATAGCTCCACCAGCGGAGTGGCAGGGCGCATCATGGAGGTACCGATACGGATGATTTGGGTTTTCAGGCCGCCTAGCTCTCTTGCTTTGCGGATGACTTCTTCCGACTGGCGCAGGAGTTTTTTTGCGTCTGCCTTGAACGACCTGCCCGCCTCGGTCAAAATCACCCCATGGCTGGTACGCTCAAAGAGCGGCACCCCGATGTGAGACTCTAATGAGTTGATCTGGTTCATCACCGACACCTTGGTGATGTAGAGGCGGTGAGCGGCAGCCGAAAAGCTGCCGCTTTCCGCTACTTGCAGAAAGGTCTTGATATATGGCTGGAGCATGGCAGCTACCTCCATGGTGTTAAGTATATCTTAACGCCATGTTAACATATTGGTATCTTCCTTGTCAAAGAAAAGGCGTGTATGATAGGCACATAAGCTGATGACATAGTGATTGGAGGTAAGGCTTTTGGACAGAAGCAATGTAAGAATTTCTACGGGGATGGCGATCATGTTCTCCGTGGCAGCAGGCCTTGCCGTCGGGAATCTGTATTGGGCGCAGCCGCTTCTTTCCGCGATTGCCGGGGATTTTGGTACATCCACTTCTCAGGGAGGGTATTTGGTGACAGCTACCCAGCTTGGCTATGCCTTGGGAATTTTGCTGATTGTACCGCTGGGAGATGTCTTGGAGCGGCGCAAGTTGCTGTCAGTCGTCATGGTACTTACAATAGTGGCTTTGCTGGCGTGCGCTTTTGCGCCTTCCTTCGGGGCCTTGTGCATAGCCTTGGGAGCACTGGGGCTTGTCACCGTGTCCGGGCAGATTATCCTGCCCCTGGTGGGAGACTTGGCAGACGCATCCATGCGGGGGCGCATGGTGGGAATTGTGACTTCCGGCATTACTTCGGGAATCCTTTTTTCAAGGCTCCTCAGCGGGCTAGTTGCAGGCCTTTGGGACTGGCACGCCATATATCTTATGGCGGCAGCGCTGAATCTTGTGATGTTTGCCGTGATTCGTCTTTATTTGCCCGAGGTTCCGGCCCAGGGGAAAATTTCTTACGGGAGGCTCCTTTTCGGTGTGTTTACTGCCGTGAAACGCTACCCGGAGATGAGGTCCATCCTGCTGAAACAGGGCATGATTTTCGGTATAGCCTTCAATTTATTCTGGACGGCCCTGACCTTCCTGCTGTCTGCCGCTCCCTTTTCCTACAGTACATTCCAGATCGGTCTGGTGAGTCTGGCAGGGCTGACCGGAGCTATCGCTGGGACACGTTTGGGGTCGTTGCAGGACAAGGGGCTGGGGCGCATTGGCTTGGCTGTCTTTATCGGCATGAGTGCCGTCAGTATGGGGCTGTCCTCCATCTTTGCGACCTCGGTACTGGCGATTCTCCTGGTTGCCGCCGTCTTTTCTCTGGCGGTGCAAGGCGTGGGCATACTCTGCCAGTCGCAAATCTTCGCCTTGTCCGATTCGGAACGGAGCCGTCTGAATACAGCTTTTGTGGTGAGCAACTTTCTGTTTTGCGCAATCGGAAGCAGTCTGGCCACGCTTCTGTGGAATCTCGGCAGATGGAGCACGGTCATGGCAGGGGCGGTAGCCGCTTCCCTGGTTGCGCTTGCCATACATTTTTTAGCGGGAAATAAGTGGAAGAATCAGAGGGAGGTACAGGAATGAAACTTTTGAAAATCTCGAAATTCATCGGATTGGTTGCAATTTCCATGCTGGGGCTTGCGGGGTGCGGCCTGGGAGGTGAGTCGGCTGCAAAAGAAAATGCAACGAAAGTATCTGCTCCTGCGCAGGTTCATGAAGATGCCAAGGATGTGCAAATCGGTCAGTTTGACATTGACCATGATCGCGTCCGTCTGAACAGCGGCTACGATATGCCCTTGGTTGGCATTGGCACATGGGCGATTTCAGACAGCGAGGCCGAAGAATCCGTCTATACGGCGCTGGCCTCCGGGATGCGGCTCATTGATACCGCCGTTGTTTATGGGAACGAAAGGGGCGTGGGACGGGGAATCAAACGTTCCGGTGTACCTCGCGAGGAAATTTTTATCACTACGAAACTTTGGACACCCGATTACGAAGATGCAGAGCACTCCATAGACCGTTGTCTGGAGCGGCTGGGAACTACCTATATAGATTTGTTGCTATTGCATTATCCGGCAGCGAATGACGAAAAAGCTTACCAAGCGATGGAAAGGGTGGTAAAAGCTGGCAAGGTACGCTCCATCGGGCTTTCCAATTTCTTTCGGGAGGATTTTGACCGCATCTTAAAAATGGCTGAAATTCCCCCGGCAGTTGACCAAATGGAAACCCATCTTCATCATCAGAATGTGGAACTCAAAAAGTATCTTGACAGTTGCGGCACAGTCCTTGAATCTTGGTTCCCTTTGGGCGGGCGGGGACAAACAGAGATGATGTTCAATGAGCCTGTGGTACAAAAACTCGCCAAGGAGCACGGCAAAAGTCCGGCACAGATAATTCTGCGTTGGCATCTGCAAGCAGGTCATGTGGTTATGCCGGGTTCAACGAATGCGGCGCACATCAAAGAGAATTATGAAATCTTTGATTTTTCCTTGACAGAAGATGAAATGCAGGAACTGTCCCGCTTGGAGCGCAATGCTCTATATGGCGGATATTAAGGAAATAGAGAAAGGTGAGATGGAAATGAAAAAGACGATTTTTGTAATTGGCGCTGGCAAAGGCTTGGGAAATGGCGTAGCGGAAAAATTCGCCGCCGAAGGCTTCCATGTCGTATTGATGGCCAGAAGCGAAAGCAGTTTGCAGGAATATGCGTCGGATTTTGCCGCAAAGGGTTATGAAGTACATACGGAAGCTGCCGATGTTACGGACTTTGCAGTCTTTGCTGATACCTTCCGCAAGGTGATAGCGGCCTACGGTGTCCCGGATGTTCTTTTCTACAATGTGGGCATCACTGCGCCGGACGATAAGGAAATGTTAAACGCCGATACCCTGATGGAGCATTACCGGGCAGATGTGGCGGGAGCATATAACGCTATCAAGCTGGCAGTCACAGAGGAATTTGCAGCAAAGAAAGGAGCAATCCTCGTGACAGGCGGCGGTCTTGCCCTCCAGCCCTATATCGACTATCTGCCCCTTTCCATGGACAAGGCGGCGCTTCGCGCCATGGTGCAGGCGCTCGTCCCTGTTCTGAAAGAAAAGGGGATTTATATCGGCACGGTGCAGGTGACGGGGCGCATCGGCTCCAATGAGCATTTCGCACCCAGGACCATCGCCGAGAAGTTTTGGGAAATTTACGCCAAGCAGGAAACGAACGAGATTGTATATTGAAAGGATGAGACGATGAAGACCAGAAAATTGCGCGAACTCGAAGTATCTGCCATAGGCATGGGGTGCATGGGCTTTACCCATGCCTACGGTGACAGGCCGGAGGAAAAGGACGGCATCCGTGCTGTCCACAAAGCCTTTGAGCTTGGCTGCAATTTCTTTGACACGGCGGAAATGTATTCTTATTTCAAGAATGAAGAATTTGTAGGCAAAGCATTGAAGGAATTGCCCAGAGATAAAGTGATTATTTCCGACAAGTTCTGGCCGACACCGTTGCCGGGTCAGGATATGCCGGAAGGCAAGCTCTCCGAGGCAGGAATCCGCAAGGACATCGAAGGCTCCCTTCGCCGTTTGCAGACAGACTACATCGACCTCTACACGGAGCATCAAATGGATGAGGGAACGGAAGAACAAGTAGCCGATGTCATGGGCAAGCTCATCAAGGAGGGCAAGATTCGCGCCTGGGGACAGGCA
>JAFSWY010000099.1 GCA_017444295.1 Selenomonadaceae bacterium
CCCCTCGATATTCGCCAGGGACACCAACTTGGAGAGATTGCGGTATCCCGTCTCGTTTTCCGCAAGGAGAATGAGATGGTAATACCTCACGCCGTTGACTTCCATGCGCACCTTGCGGTCCCCGGGGGCAAGGTACACCTCGCAGCCGATGATGGGTTTCACGCCCTGTTTCTTCGCTTCCTTGTAGAAGTCAATGACACCGTACATATTCCCATGATCCGTGATGGCAATGGCATCCATGCCAAGCTTCTTCACCGCGCCGATGAGATCCTTTATCCTGCTGGCCCCGTCCAGCAGGCTGTATTCCGTATGCACATGGAGGTGCACGAAAGGCGTTGTCATTTCCTGTTCCATCCCGGCCTCACCTCAAATTCCCTGCTCATCCGCCTGCATCAGCTCATAGAGCGTCACCATATCCCGCACGCGCCGTATGTCTTCCCGTCCAAGAGCGGAAACCGTCCCCGGCATCCCCGCCTGATAAAACCGCAAGGTCACATTGGCTGCATTCCCTACGGCCTTGAGCATTTGAACCGTGGTCTTGTCAGCATCCACCACATAGTTCTCCGTAACACTCTCCGCGCCCTTCCCGAGCTTGTCGCGCCGCTTTGCGGCATCAAAGGCAAGGGTCATGGCATACCCATCCGCATTGACATCCAAATGGTCGGCATGGAGCCAGCCATAGTTCTCAGCCTCCAGGGAAGAGTAATAATAGACATCATTTTTCAGGACGGAAATCCCGTCGCGCTCCACAATAAATGGACGCAAATAAACCCCCGGCATGGGATGCTCGTCGTGATGATAGGAATAATAGGTCGTGCCATTTCGCGTGATGACCTGCATGCCGGAAACCAGTTCCTCTCTCTGCTTTTCCCTCTGCTTCGCGGCTTCCAGCCGTTTATCCGCTGCTTCCCTGGCAGCCTTTTTCTCTGCATCTTTTGCGTCTTTTGTCCCAGAATCCTTCCCTGCCGCCTTGTCCTTCGCCGTCTCCACAGATGCTTCGGCCGGCCTCTCCTGTGCCGGACGCTGCAGCACGGCAAAATAAGCCGCACCTCCGGCAGCCATAAGGATGAGGTAAAGGATCAGCGCTCCTATGAGTACATGCTTTGTCGACATGAGCTGCAATTCCTTTCAATAACAATGAAAACAGGGCTGTCCTGGCGACAGCCCTAGGGGGTGTTGAACAACTCCACCTGTCAAATCAAATCTCCATGATGATGGGCAGGATCATCGGGCGGCGACGGGTTTTCTCGAAGAGATACCGCCCCAAGGCATCGCGTACATTGGACTTGATAACAGACCATTCCATGACCTTCCCGTCCTCACAATGCTCCAATGCCTGTTCCACGCGGGACTTCGCCCCGTCCATGAGTTCCTCGGACTCCCGCACATAGACAAAGCCGCGCGACACGATATCCGGGCCTGCCACGACACGGCCGCTGGCGCGGTCCATCGTGACCACCACGATGAGAATCCCATCCTGGGAAAGCTGACGGCGATCCCGAAGGACGATGTTTCCCACATCGCCAACCCCCAGACCGTCTACCATGACCATTCCTGCCGTCACCCTTCCGGCAACGGTTCCCTTGTCCTTGGTGAATTCCAGCACCTGGCCGTTCTCGCCGACGAAAATATTTTCCTTCGGCATTCCGAGTTCCCGTGCGAGTTTTGCATGCTGCACAAGATGATGGTATTCCCCATGCACGGGAATGAAGAACTTGGGCCGCACGAGATTGTGCATGAGCTTGAGTTCCTCACGGCTGGCATGCCCGGAAACATGAATCCCCTCATTGCGTCCGTAAATCACGTTCGCCCCGAGCTTCATGAGATTGTCAA
This sequence comes from Selenomonadaceae bacterium, assembly GCA_017444295.1. Lineage (GTDB taxonomy): Bacteria > Bacillota > Negativicutes > Selenomonadales > Selenomonadaceae > UBA3796. The sequence continues at coordinate 1,834 of JAFSWY010000099.1, forward strand.
TCGTCTTTGCCACCAATTTCTCATTGCCTGGAATCGGTGTCGCGGAAATGATGACCGTATCATCGGGCACGATGCCGACCTTGCGATGATCGGACATTGCCATGCGGGTGAGCGCCGACATGGGCTCGCCCTGGCTTCCCGTCGTGATGATGACAATTTTATTCATGGGGTAATTATTGATTTCATCGATATCGATGATGGTTCCTTCCGGAGCATCGATATAGCCGAGTTCCAAGGAGATATTGACCACATTGACCATGCTGCGCCCAAGCACCGCCACCCGCCGCTTGTAGCGGACAGCCGTGTCGATGACCTGCTGGATACGGTGGACATTGGAGGAAAATGTCGCAACGATGATGCGCTGCCGCGCATTGTGGAACGCCTTGTCAAAGGCAGCCCCCACCGTCCGCTCGCTGAGGGTATGGCCCTCCCGCTCCGAGTTCGTGCTGTCGGCCATCATGACGAGCACGCCTTTGTTCCCGAGATCCGAGAAGCGGCGGAAGTCCGTCATCTTCCCGTCAATGGGCGTATAGTCGAGCTTGAAATCCCCCGTATGAACGATCATGCCCACAGGCGTCTTGATGGAAAGACCCACGGCATCCGGTATGCTATGATTCACACGAATAAATCCGACGCTGAAACAGCCCACATTGATGATATCTCCCTGCATCACGGAATGCAGGTTGCTGGAGTCCACACCATTTTCCTTCAAGCGGCCTTCCAGAATGCCAAGTGTCAAACGAGTTCCATAGACAGGTACAGAGATCTGCTTCAATACATAGGGAAGGGCGCCGATATGATCCTCATGTCCATGGGTAAGGACAATGGCCTTGATCATATCCTTGTTCTCGAGCAGATAGGTAATATCCGGGATAACGAGATCAACGCCCAGCATTTCCTCTTCCGGAAACATGAGGCCGGAATCGATAAGAAGTATCTCGTCATCCACGCGGATAACGGTCATGTTCTTTCCAATTTCCCCCAGTCCTCCCAAGGGAATGATCTGAAGTTTTGTTTGTGTTTTTGCCAAAAAATTGCACCTCCGCACATAAAGGAAGCACTGACAAAGCGAACCCCTCCACCGACAAACCAAACCCGTCCTATCAAGCAGAGCATGTTCATCCACCAGCGTCTTCCAGAGATTATGATATTATAATTGCTTTCCGAAACGTTCGTAATTCACAAAAAAA
>JAFSWY010000100.1 GCA_017444295.1 Selenomonadaceae bacterium
AAGCATTGTCCGCTTTTGTCACATTCAGGAATCGCGTGCATCCCTTGTCGAAGAAAAGTTTCACGGAGCCTACCGGCCCATTTCGGTGCTTGGCGATGCTGACCTCGGCAATGCTTTTCTGCGTTTTGTCCCAATCGCAGTAGTCCTCCCTGCTGAGAAACAGCACCACATCTGCATCCTGCTCCAATGCTCCTGAATCCCGGAGGTCGCTTAGCATGGGGATTTTTTCATTTCTGGCTTCAACAGCGCGGTTCAGTTGGGACAGGGCAATGACAGGGACATGAAGCTCAAGGGCAAGTTCCTTCAGCCCTCGGGATATGCTGGCGATTTCCTGTGCCCGTGTTTCATTTCGTCCTTTGGGTGTCCGTATCAGTTGCAGATAGTCAATGACCACCAGGGATAATCCACGCTTCGCTTTCATTCGCCGTGCCATACCGCGAATCTGCATGACGGACAGCCCCGGCATACGGTTGATGTAGAGCGGTGCTTTTTCAATGGCATCCGCTGCCCCGAAGTATCGTTTCCAGTCGGCCTCCGACCATGTTTTCTCCTTGAATTTTTCTGCATCGAGAGCTCCCTCGGAAAAAATCATGCGACGCAAAAGCTGTTCCTTGTCCATTTCGAGGGAAAAGAACATGACCGGCTGGTGCAGATGGACTGCCACATGGATAGCGATGTTCGAGGCAAAGGCAGTTTTCCCAACACTTGGCCTTGCCGCCAAAAGGATAAGGTCGCTTGCCTGAATGCCGGAGGTTATTCGATCAAGTGCAGGAAAACCGGAGGCTAGGCCAAGCAGTGTGCCCTCTGCATTTGCCTGACGGTCAATTTCCTCCATGACCGTGGGCACCAGTTCCGGCATGGCAATGATTCCCGTTTTGAGATCCCGGTGGGACAGGGCCAGAATTTTCTGTTCCGCTCGATCGGCGATCTCATCCGCGGAATCCGATTCTTCAAAGGCAGCACAAGCAATTTCCGTAGCTGCCTGTATGAGTTCCCGAAGCTGTGCTTTTTCCCGCATGATCTTTGCATGATAGGCAAGATTGGCAGCCGTAGGCACGGCGTTTGCCAAAGATGTGACGTAAAGGATTCCTCCTACCTGTTCCAATAAATTCGATGTTCGAAGTTCCTCCGTCACCGTGACGAGATCCACGGCCTCGTTTCGCCGGATCAGTTTTTGCATGGATTGGAACATTACCCGGTTTGCTGCGCGGTAAAAATCCTCCGGGCGAATCATTTCGGATGCGTCCATGGCAGCCTCATGGGTCAGGAACATTGCCCCGAGCACAGCCTCTTCCGCTTCGATGCTGTGTGGCGGTACACGATTGGCAGGCAGTTGAATCACCCTCTTTCGCATGATGTCACGATTTTGTACAATTTTTCTGCCGCCCAAGGCATTTTTCCGCATACATGCGGATTCTCGGCGACAGGCTTTCGAAATCTTCCGCCCACTCGGATTCTATCGGCACAGGGATATAGTCATGGTCGGCACTGGAAGAAGGCTCCGGCAGAATGGCACCATGTTCCAGAACCGTATGCAGATAGCCCATCAGATTGGACTTTGCTCTGCTTTGGCAGTAGGGGATTGCCCGCCGGACAGCCTCCAG
>JAFSWY010000101.1 GCA_017444295.1 Selenomonadaceae bacterium
GCCATAAAGCCCTGCAAGCCTTGGATTTCCAGCATGGTGCGATTGGGGCGATTCGAACGCCCGACCTACTGCTTAGGAGGCAGTTGCTCTATCCTGCTGAGCTACAACCGCATAGGATATATTATAGCACGTGAATGCAGGAACAGCAATACCGCAATACAAAAATTCATCGAATCTCCACATGCAGCTCCTTGCCCAGCCCTTCTGCAACGCGCTGCAAAAGATCCAGGGAAGGATTGCTTTTCCCCGTCTCCAAACGGCTGATATTGCTCTGCTTGAGCCCCGTTTTCTCCGCCAGTTCCCTCTGTGTCAGCTTCTGGCGCTTCCTTTCCCTGACTAACTGACGTATGATTTCGCGTCTGGAATACGGCAGAACCCTCTTCTGTCCACCCTGCCCGTATTTACAGAATCTCATCACCATTCCCCCCGGCCGGCATTCTGATAAATACTCGCTATACCATAGTATACAAGATTTACGGAGAAGAATCAAATATTTTCTTTATATTATATTATTGAATATTGCATAGATTTTATGTGAAAATTATAAATCCTCATAAAATATATAAAAGCACTGCGGATTTCGACCATCCCACCGAAACCCGCAGTGCCAATCAGGACGCTTATTCTTTTCCGGATGCCACTTCAAAATCGTACTTTTCCCAGGCATCCACGGCCTCGGAATTCTCGTCGCTGACCTGCTGCGGCGCAGCCTTGACGAACTTCGTCAGCATGACACGTGCGATCCCCTGCTGCGCAAGAGTGCCCGGGCCGTCCACACAGCCGTTCTGGCAGGCCATGCCCTCAAAATACTCGAGGGAGAGCTTGCCTTGCCGCACCAGTTCCAGCTTGTCCTGGCAGTTCCTGAGCCCGTCGGCGTACTCCATGAGCACATCCGCCGAGCCGGACTTCTCCAGCAGGTTCTTCAGCGAGGTCTGGACGCCGCGGTTCAGCGGGAACCCAAGGCCGCCGCCCGTTGCCGTCGTCTGGTAGTCCTCCGCCGGAGCGGTCACATCGATTCCGACCCCTTCGAAGATACACTGCAGTTCCTCATAGGTCATGACGAAATCGATGCTTTCCGGGTGATGCTTCGCTTCCACCTTCTTGGCGATGCACGGGCCGATGAAGCAAGTCAGAGCGCCCTCGTATTTGTTCTTCGCCCAGATGCCGCAGGAAACCATCGGCGATGTGGTCTTGGAGATGTTGTCCTCAAACTCCGGAAAATGCTTCTTCACATGGGCCACAAAGGCAGGACAACAGGAGCTGGTCATGAAAGGAATCTTCTCCGGTACCTTCTCCTTGAATTCCTCCGCCTCGGCAAGGGTTGTGATGTCCGCTCCCACCGCAACCTCAATGACATCGGCGAAACCGAGCTTCTTGATGGCGGAAACGACCTGGGCAGGCGTGACCTTGAGGCCGAACTGCCCAAGGAAGGAAGGAGCCAGCATGGCAACCACCTTTTTCTTCTGCTTCAGCGCCACAAGGACCTGCACGATCATGCTCCGCTCATCCAATGCGCCAAAGGGGCATGCCCCGCGGCAGTTCCCGCAGCTCACGCATTTCTCGTAGTCGATGACCGTCAGCTTGTTCGGGCCGGAGGACATGGCCTCCAAGGCGCAGGCCCGGATACAGGGACGGCTGATCTCGATGATGGCGCCGTAGGGGCAGGACTTCGCACAGCGCCCGCACTCAATGCAGATATCGCGATTGATGGTCGCCCTGTCCTTGATGGTAATGGCATGCTTCGGGCAGTTGTTCATGCACTTGTGCTGAATGCAATGGCGGCAGAGATCCGTAACGTAATACTTGTCGATGGGACAGGCATCGCAGGCATCCGTCAGGACATCCATCACAGGCAGGCTCTTGTCGATCTCCCCCGTCAGGGCAGCCTTCGCCGCATTGATGATGTTCGTCCCGATGGGCTGCCAAAGCGCCATCTGCACACGATTCTTGAGCACGGCCCGTTCCTTGTGGATGCAGCAGCGCACCCTTTGGGTATCCTCCCTGACCACCTGAAGAACATCATAGATATGCTCCGGCAGACAGTCCTCCCATGTGCATTTCGCGATATGCCGCAAAATCTCCCTGCGGTATCCCGTCACCTGCGTATTTTCCATAGCTCTCCTCACCTCATTTCTTCAAAATGGCATTCCAGCCATGAACCATCACTTCTGAAACCTCTCGCGAAAAATCTGCTCCGGCTCAGGACGCCCAAAATAGAATCCCTGAATCACATCCGCGCCGCACTCCCGTGAAATGTACTCATACGTTGGCTCCTCTTCCACCCCCTCGACATAGACAGCCATGCCAATGCTTTGGCAGAGTTTGATGGCATGTTTGAGAAGTTTCCTGTCAAACTCGCTGTCCAATATATTATCGACAAACACCTTGTCAATCTTCACGATGTCACAGTTGAAATACTTGAGCAATGCAAGAGAGGAATACCCCGTCCCGAAATCATCCATTGCCACCTTGATGCCCATCTGGCGGAAAAAGTCGAACTGCTCATTGACGAACTGCCAGTTGGAAATCTCCTGGCTCTCCGTCAGTTCCAATGTCAGGCACTCTGGCGAAAGCTCGTGACGCTCCAGCGATTCCTTCACATAGTTCTTGAGATCCGTCGTCTCAAGCTGGCAAAGGGACACATTGACGCTCATCTGGAATCCTGTCTTGAACTCCTGCCATTTCTTGCAGACCTTCACAGCCTCCTCCACAATCCAGCGCCCTACGGGAATGATGAGCCGCGTGCGCTCCAATATGGGGATGAATACCACTGGTGAGATGACATGGCCGTCTTCCTCCTGCCAACGGAGCAGAGCCTCTGCCCCGATGAGTTCCTTTGTCATGGCATCCACCTGCGGCTGAAAGAAAAGTCGGAATCCCTTGCACCCCTTCTCGATGCTTTCCTCAAAGGCATGCTGCAGATTGATGAAACGAAGCCAACTCTTGTACTCCTGCTGGGAAAAGACAAGGAGCTGCTCCCTGCCCTGCTGCTGGGCCATCTCAAGGGCGGCCTTCGCATGCTTCTGGAGCGCAAGGGCATCCGTTCCGCTGTCGGGATAGAACACCACGCCTGCCGATGCGGAAAAGAACACATTGTAATTGGATTCTTTTGCCTCGCGCAGACAGAGCTGGATACTGGAAAAGATGATCTCCACCTCTTCCTGGGAGGTATGGGGCCAAATCAGGCCAAACTCGTTCCCGTCCAGCTTGTAGAGGTTCAGGTGGGTCGGAAGCACATTCCTGATGCTCTGCCCAATCTGGCGGAGGGCAACATCATCGAAATGCGTTTCATAGGCCTCATTGAGCAGATGAAAATTGTCCAGTCCCACAATCATGACGGCCCCCATCTCACCCTTGGCAAGGGCAGCGGTCACGCCCTCCCTCACCGCCTGGTCGAAGGCAAAGCGGTTCAAGAGCCCTGTCACGGGATCCGCATGAAGGATGCGGTCCATCTTCGTGATAAAACCTGCAAAGATTACCGCATTGCCGGAATCGTCGCGCCCCACCATGCCATGGCAATGAATCCACGTATACTCGCCCTCCCGGTTCTTCACCCGATACTCGATGTCATGCACCCCGGGGTTTCCGGCTTCGAAGATATGGACAAAACTGGCTTCATAGGCATCCAGATCCTCCGGATAGATAAGAGGAACCCAATAGCGGTCAAGATCCACAAGCACTGTCCCCGGCAGATTGTATTCCTCCACCATGCGGGCGGACAGCAGGACAGCCCCTGTCGTCAGGTCCGTCACGAAAGGATATCCCTCGGAAGTCTGCTGTAAAATATCAAAACAGAATTTTATACGCTGCAATTGTTCACTGGTCGCCAAAAGATCCACTGCCAAAGCAGCCACTCCCTTCCTGAAACAATGCCGCTCCATATGTCGCGGCAGATCATGCAATCAACCCCAGGTCACGCATAAGCCCTTCCACCTTCCCGATCTCCAAAGGCTTTGAGGCATAGGCATCACACCCCAGGTCAAAGGCCTGGTCCACATAATCCATATCGGTCAGCGCCGTCATCATGATGACGGGAAGATGATCTTCCTGCGGAATGCCATGCTGCTTCTCCATCGTCCGAACCACCTTGAGCACCTGGATGCCGCTGACCTTTGGCATCATGATATCCAGGCAAAGAAGATCGTAATTCATTTTTTTCCTTGCAGCATCCATGAGGAGATCCAATGCCTCCATACCATCCGTTGCCACATCCACGTCCCCATATTCTGACAGGAATCGCGACAGGAATGTCCGGCTCATGCGGTCATCCTCAGCGATCAAAATCCTCATTGCTCTCCCCCCCTTAAGCGATTCTCGCAATACGCCAGCAATGACGAAACATCCTCATCCAGCCGCCTCTTTTTCTCCGGCTTCTGATGTTCATCCCATGGCCGCAGGAAAATGCTTTTTCTCTGCGGTGCCGTCTCTGTACGTTCCGCCTTGACCAGGGGAATCCAGAAGCAGAAACTCGACCCTCTGCCCGGAACGGAAAACACCTTGATTTCGCCTCCCATGGCCTCCACCAGCTGTTTCACGATCATGAGGCCCAGCCCGGTGCCCCCGAACTGCCTCGTGGTAGAGCCATCCACCTGGCTGAACGCCTTGAAGAGTTTCCTGCGCCCTTTCCAATCCATGCCGATTCCCGTGTCATGCACGCCAAACTCAAGGCTTGGCCGCCCCCTTCTCCGGCCCTCTGCCACCGTCACCGCAATCGTGCCCTCTGCCGTAAATTTCAGCGCATTGGTCAAAAGGTTGTTGAGAATCTGGCGAAGGCGCAGGGGATCGCCTTGGACGAACCTGGGAAGGCCGTGATGAGAGGGATGAAGGAACCAGAGCCCCTTCGACATCGCAATCCTGCCATGGACGCGGTTCTCCTGCCGAAGCAATTCCCAAAGGTCGAAATGAATGTCCTCCAGCTTCATGCGCCCGCTTTCCAGCTTGGAAAAATCGAGAATATCATTGATAATATGCAAGAGATCCTCTGAGCATCGCTTGGCGCTCAGAAGATTTTCCCTCTGCTCCTTGTCCAAGGGGGTACGAAGCGTCAAATCAATCATGCCGTTCATGCCATTGATGGGCGTTCGTATCTCATGGCTCATGTTGGCGAGGAACTGACCCTTGGCACGGCTCGCTGCCTCCGCTTTCTGCTTTGCCAGTTCCAGTGCCTTTTCCCTTCGCTTCCTGCGGGAAACATCCACCAACGCAATGATGATCTGCCTTCCGCTTTCCGACCATGCCTGGGAGATGAAAACCTTGAGCCAGACAGGCTCTCCGGTTTCCATACTGGAAAGGGCCACCGTGAACTCGCTGGTGAAATCATCATCCAGAATGGCCGCCTCAAGATTCTTGCGCACAGGGCAATGACGGCACTCCATACCGTGCCCGCACCCCTTCTGCAAGCTGTTCTCGCAACGGAAAGCATCGCCGAACTGCAAATGGAGCGCCTCATGATAGGAGATCTGCATCAGTTCAAGCCCTGCCTCGTTAATATCGACAATGGCACCGTTTTCGTCCACCACGCAAAGGCCGATCTTCGCTGCGGCAAAAATGGAACGCATGTAGGAATGGTCGGATTCTATCTTCATCTCCAGCCGACGAAGCTGCGTGATTTCCCTCAAGATCACGGAACACCCGATCACGTTCCCGGAAGCGTCCCGCATGGGAGAGCAGGTAGCCGAAAGATATGCGGGGCCTCCCTGCAGCATCACACCCACATTGCGGGCCAATCCCACAGAGGTATCCTCCCGCAGAGCCCGCCGCAAAGGATTCTCGAAGGGTTTTCCTGTCTTCAGGTTCACCAACGGGCAAATATCACTGAAATACACATCCCCCTCGATCTGCAGCGAGCAATTCAGGATGCGCGCTGCTGCCGTATTGAGATAGGTCACGCGTTCTTTCCTGTCCGTGAGAATGACCCCATCACCAATGCCGCCAAGCAATCCCTGCAGGATATCGTGCTGGATCCGCCCCACCGCGCTGTCATCCATAACCATTGCTCCCTTCACACCATGGGCCGCCCCACCGTGTTCAAGTTTCAAAATCTTCAAATCTTCTTTGACATACAAATCTATATAATAATTCCCTGTCACCCGCCTTTTTTCCTACCTCAATAGAAAAGAAATTTTATTCTTTTCGGAAAGATACACAAAATAAAAGGGAGAGGAAATCCCCTCCCCAGGGAAAGTCCTCTCCTTTGCACATCATGCAGCCATGTCAAGCTGCTCATCATCGTTTTCGGAAGCCTCAGCTGCAGGAACATCGTTCAGGATCTTGATGCGCCCTGTTTCGATGCCCTCCATCCCGACCTGGTTCAGATAGTCGGCAATAATCTCCTCACAGGTACCGAATTCGCCAAGGGTCGGCAGATCCTTCAGCATCTCATAATCATCGCCGCCGACAAACATGAAGTCCGTGGCGCCGATGGTGTAGGTCTTCGAGTCATCCAGCGGCTCGCCCCCGACCTTGACATCCGAAACGCGGCTGCCTGCCGGCATTGCCGGGTCAAAACTGAAGGTGATGCCGGAAACGTCCAGGAATCCGCCGAAGGAAGCAGGATATCCAAAGACAGAATGCTCCAACATGGCGCGAACCTTCGCTCCCGTGATTTCCTTCATCTGGACGGTATTGCCGAAGGGGAAAATGGCCATGACATCGCCACGGGTGACATCGCCCTCAGGAAGGTCTGTCCTCATGCCGCCGCCGTTGATGATGCCGATGTCAGCACCTGTGCGCCAACGGAAGGCATCCGCACAGAGATTGCCCAGCTCGGCCTCCTGCCGGCGGAGGATTTCCCTGTCTCCGGAAAGCCCGCGTTCCGTATGGGCAACGACTTCGTTGAAGAGTTTCTCGTTCCGCTTCTCAATGGCAGCCATGGTTTTCTCAATCCTGGCATCGGGAGTCGGAGCAAGCCGCGCCACGCCCTCTGCATCGAGAAGTTCCGCGCGCTTCTTCGTGATCTTTCCGTCCTCCAGCGTGATGGTGACGTGACCAAGCTTGTACTCATGCCATCCGGTCTGGACAATCATCGTATCCCCCACCATGAGCCCTTCGGGCAGGGTGGTATGGCTGTGGCCGTCCACGATGAGGTCAATGCCGGGTGCTTCCTTTGCGATGCGCTCACTGGTGTATTCCGAGCTCGCATCCACTCCCATATGCATCACGGCGACAATCACATCGCATTTCGGGCGCAGCTTCCGAACCATTTCCCTTGCCGTATCCACCGGATTCAGGAACTCGACGGTTGCCACATTGGCGGGACTGGTCTTATAGGCAGCTTCCGGCGTCGTCAGGCCGAACACGCCCACCCGAAGCCCATCGGAAAATTTGTAGATCTTGTAGTCCTTGAACAAGCGCTTTCCCGTGTCCTTTCGCACAACATTCGCGCTGAGAACCGTGGGCTTCATCTTCTTCGCAAGTTTCTCGAGCTGGTCGGAGCCATAGTTGAAATCATGGTTGCCCGGCGTGAAGGCGTCCAGGCAGGACTCATTCAGAAGCTCCACCGCATTCATGCCCCGGCTGATGTTGATGATGGGCATGCCATGCAGGGTGTCTCCTGCATCGAGCCAGAGAGTATCCGGATTCTTCGCCTTCCCTGCCCTCACAGCTGCCGACATTTCGGCAAGCCCGATGGAATTTCCGTTGTCATCCCCCTTCATCATGCGTGCATGCATGTCATTCGTATGGAACACGACGAACTCATGGAACCCCTTGGCCGCCGCCTCGGCCAGCACAGGGGAGAGCATGAACAGTGCCACAAAGAATGCCAGTGCTGCACCTTGAAAAAATTTTTTCATCCGACAAAACCTCCTATCCAATTTATGTGGGCTGCCATATCCTCACAACCACCCATTTATATTATAAAAGGGCATTGTCTTTCGCGCAAGATGAAGATTCAAATTATTTTCACTTCTTCCCCAAGGCCGTCTTCCTCGGCACGAGAATCTCTTCCTCATAGCAGGAGAATGCAGCTTCCGTCAGGCGCGCATCGGGCTTTGCGGTAAAGGCACTGACCACGGGAACGATGACCATCCCTGCCAGCATGGCAGCCACGCCGCTGTTGATGGGGGACTGCAGGATCGTCGGAAACTCCGGGCGGAAGAAGATGTTCGCCGTCATGAGAGCGCAGGCAAACAGGAAGCAGGCCCAGCAGGATGCCGTCGTGACCTTCTTCGAATAAAGCGCATACATAAAGGGCGCAAGGAAAGAGCCGGCCATGGCGCCCCAGGAAATCCCCATGAGCTGGGCGATGAAGTTCACCGAGCTCTTGTACTGCACCATGGCGAGAACGGCGGAGATGGCAATGAAGACAACGATGAGAAGCCGCATGACCAGGACCTGCCGCGCCTCACTCATATTCCTGATGAAATTGTCCTTGAGCAAGTCCAGCGTCAGCGTGGAACTCGACACGATGACAAGGGAGGACAGGGTCGACATGGAGGCGGAAAGCACGAGGATCACGATGAGTGCAATCATTCCCGAGGAAAGCCCCGAGAGCATTGCAGGAATGATGGAATCAAAGCCCTCCGCCGCCACATTCACCTGATCGGAAAAAAGCCGCCCAAAACCGCCGAGGAAATAGCAGCCGCCCGCCACCACCACGGCAAAGAGGGTGGAAATGATCGTCCCCTTCTGTATGGCCTGCTCGTCCTTGATGGCGTAGAATTTCTGCACCATCTGGGGCAAGCCCCATGTGCCAAGGGAGGTCAGGATGACCACGAACAGAAGGTTCAGCGGGTCAGGCCCGAAGAAGGAGGCAAAGATTCCCGGTGTTGTTGCCACCTTGTCATCCGTGACACGGGCGAGCCCATCGAGAGATGCAAGGAAGCCTCCCTTGGACTCCAGTACGGCAGCGATGACGGCCACAATCCCGATGAGCATGATGATGCCTTGGATGAAATCATTGATTGCCGTTGCCATATAGCCGCCCGCGATGACATAAATCGCCGTGAGCACTGCCATGAGAAGGATACAGGCCGAATAATCGATGCTGAAGGCCATGCCGAAAAGACGTGACAGGCCGTTATAAAGGGATGCCGTGTAAGGTATCATGAAGATGAAGATGATGATGGACGCCCCGATTTTCAAGGACGGCGCACCAAAACGCTTCTCGAAGAACTGCGGCATCGTGGCGGAATCAAGATGACGGCTCATGATCCTCGTCCGCCGACCGAGAATGAACCAGGCGAGAAGGGAGCCGATGAGGGCGTTCCCGATGCCCGCCCATGTGGCGGCAATGCCGTATTTCCACCCGAACTGCCCGGCATATCCGATAAACACCACCGCCGAGAAATACGATGTGCCATAGGCGAAGGCCGTCAGCCACGGGCCGACGTTCCTGCCCCCCAGCACAAACCCGTCCACATCCGTGGCATGCTTGCGGCAATAGAGCCCGATGCCAATCAGGACGGCAAAATACAAACCTAAAAGAACCAGCTTCATAAA